>JAKONL010000185.1 GCA_022701965.1 Burkholderiaceae bacterium
GCGCGCATCCTGGCGATGGTCGCGATGACCAAGACCAGCGACACCAAGGAACTGCAGCGCATCTTCTGGGAGTATTGACTCGCCCCCCAGGCTGCGGCGCACTGCGTGTCGCCTTCGCCTTCCCCCCCTGCCGGGGGGCGGTGACTGCGGACCGGCAGAGCCGGATCCGCGGCACCTTGCGAACGGTTCAACGTGGACTGGTTGTGGTGATCGAGAGCGACCTGCGACGCGCGTACTCCAGCGTCGCGATGCACACGGCCAGCCACGTGCCGCCGGACAGCAGACCTGCGGCGACGTCGCTCGCGAAATGCACCTGCAGGAAGATCCGGCTGCAGGCGATCGTGAGGACGACCGCGACGGTGGCCATCACCACGGCGACATGCCGGCGGGGCGGCAGCAGGCGCAGTGCCACGTAGCCGAGCATGCCGTAGACGACCATCGCCCCGGAGCTGTGACCGCTCGGAAAGCTGAAGCCGGTGGCCAGCGCGAAGCCGTGGTCGTGGACCGGACGGACGCGTTCGAAGATCTGCTTGAGCCAGGGATTGAGCAGTGCGTTGCCGGCCAGGGCGAGCAGCCATCCGAGCATCAGCGCGCGGCGGTCGAGCCGCCACAGCACGACGGCGACGACCGCTGCGAGCACGATCAGCACCGACGGGTCGCCGACATGCGTGACCGTGGCGAAGAAGCGCAACGCGGCGCTCGGCACGTTTGCGCCGATCGCGTCCGCCAGCGCCTGGTCGGCCAGCCCGAGTGTCCGGTCGGGCGCGATCTGCGACGCGATCCAGGCGAACGCGCCCGCCGCGGCGACGATACCGCCGAAACCCATGATCAGCCCGAGCACGATGCGCGGCGCCTGCGTCTGCATGCCCGGTCCCCGGTTGCCGAGCCGGCGGTGCCATGCCGCGCAAATCAGTCCACCTGCGACCGTCGTGCCGACGAGCAGCACGGCGAACACGGCCAGCGCGTGTGTGCCGGCCTGATGCGCCAGGTCGACGAGGAACGGCGATCCGGCGGTCACGCGCGGCGCCGCGCCGCAGGAGGCGCCGTGGTCGTGTCCAGCGTCAGCGGATGCGCCGCCGCCCGTGCGAAACAGTCGCCATCGGCGGAATAGTCCCACCGTTCGACGACGCAGGCGCGCAACGGCGCCTCCGCCACGCCGGGCCGCACACCACGGATCAGGTTGACCGAATTCGGCGCGCCCGAGCGCACGCGGCTCGAGACCGCCGTGCCCGCCTGAACCGCCCAGAGCGCACGCGGGCAGCCCGCGACCACGTCCCGCAGCGGCTCGACGAACGGCAGATGGATGTGCCCGCCGAGCACCAGGTCGGCGCCTGCGGCCGACCAGCGGACGACGGCCTCGTCGCGGCCGTGCAGCCGGTTCGACGCGTCCTCGGGCCGCGTGACCATTACCGGCTGGTGCGTGACGACCACGCGCACCTGGCCCGGCCTGGCGCGTGCCAGGCGATCGGCCACACGCTCGATCTGCGCCTCAGACACTTCGCCGTCCTCGTGGCGGTACCAGCGCGTGGTGTTCACGCCCAGGACCAGCCATGCATCGGACTCGAAGACGGGCGCCATGTCGGCGCCGAACGCGGCGGCGTAGCGCGCGTACGGCGCCGCCAGCCGCGCGGCGAGCTGAAACAGCGGGATGTCGTGGTTGCCCGGAATCGCCAGCACGTCCCCGATGCCCAGCCCGTCGACGAAGGTCCGCGCGGCGGCGAACTGCCGACGGGTGGCGCGCTGCGTGATGTCGCCCGACAGCACCAGCACGTCGGGCCGTTGCTCGTGCGCCAGTCTTTCAAGCGCGTGCAGCACGGCCGGGACCTCGGTGCCGAAGTGGGGATCGGAGACCTGCAGCAGCAGCGGTGCACGCGTCATTGCTTGGCCGCCTCCAGTTCGGGCGCGACCTCCGGACGGATGAGCCACAGCGGTTGCGGCGCCACGCGGAAGACGAGCGGCATGTCGAGCCAGCCGAGCTCGCCGTCGGTCGCGACCTTGACGCGTTTCGACCCCTGCGACCGGCCCGGGCGGCGTCGCGCGACCGTCAGCGTCTCGAAGGCGAAGCTGGTGACGGAATCGGCGCTTCCCAGCTTGCCGAACATGCCTCGCAGCAGCAGTCCGGCGAGGCCGAACGCGCCGGCGGGCTTGAGCGCCACGGCGGCCAGCAGGCGTTCGTTCTCCAGCTGCTCGGCCTCGGGGATGCCGACCTGGTGCAGCTGCAGCGGGTTGTTGCCCACGAAGAGGGTGGGCGTGCGGATGTCGCGCTGCTCGCCGTGGAAGTCGAGCCGCAGGTCCCAGTGCGGATGGCCGCGCACCAGCGTCATCAGCGCGGCCCAGAAGGCGATGGCGCGACTGCGTCCGTACTCGCGCTTGACCGCCTCGCGTTCCTCCAGCAGCTCCGCGTACAGACCCATGCTGGCGTTGACCAGGAAGACGCGGTCGTTGACGGTGCCCACCTGCACGGCGCGGGGCGATTCGCCGAGCAGGACTTCGAGCGCCGCGTCGGTCTCCGGCGGAATGCCGTTGGCGCGGCTGAAATAGTTGAAGGTGCCCTGCGGCAGCACGCCGAAGACGCAACCCTTGCCCAGCGTCGCCTGCGCCACCGTGTTGATGGTGCCGTCGCCGCCCGCCGCGACCACGACGCCGTTCTGCGCCTTCGCGCACGCCACCGCCTCCTCGGCCAGGGCCTTCGCGCGGCCGGGGCCGTCGATCAGGAAGATGCGGTGATGGCGTCCCGCCATGTCGCAGGCACGCTCGATGGTCCGGCGGACTTCCCCCGTGTCCGAATGACCGGAGCCGGCGTTCAGCACGATGAACAACGGCGACGACGGGCTGAAGGGCGGCGCGGCGGCGTCGGTGTGGGCAGGAGCGGGCATGGCGGGCGGAAGTGAGGGAAGAGCCGCGCGGTGCGGACGCACGACGCGAAAGCGCCGTTTATGTCGACCCGGGGCCGACGGGCGGAGCGGGCGAGGCCGCGCCCCCCTGTGGGAGAGGGCCGGACATCGGCGCCAGCGCCGGTAAAATCGCGCCCTTCGCGGGTCCGTCCCACCGTCCCTTCCACCGGAGGGCTTGCAGCGTCCAATTTCCGTTCCGGTCCGTGCCGGCCAGCCTCATGTTG
>JAKONL010000223.1 GCA_022701965.1 Burkholderiaceae bacterium
AGGCTGCGCGGCATCACGCCCTTGACGGTGCCGTAGGTGCCCACGGGCATGAAGATCGGCGTCTGCACCGTGCCATGGTTGAGCGTGAGGGTGCCGCGCCGGGCGTGGCTCGTGGGGTCGGTGGCGAGGAGGTCGAAATTCAGCATCGGGAGCCCGTGGCTTCAGGATTTGGGAAAGTACTTGACGCCGGGAAGGCCGTCGAAATGCGCGTCCTGCGTCCACAGGACGGCACGGCGGCTGCGTGCCGTCGCATAGATGAGGCTGTCGGCGAAAGGCAGGCCGTTGGTGGCGGCGTCCAGGCACAACTGCAGGTCGAGGTCGACCACCTGGCCGCGTCGCATCAGGCCGACCGCATAGCTCGCGACTTCCTGGCCGATCTCGCGCGACATCTTCTTGAAGACTTCATGGATCGTCAGAACCGGCACGATCAATGTCTCCGGAACGAGGATCGGTTCTGCGAAGGCGTCGGCGCGTGGCGTGTCCATGAAGAACTCGAGCCAGCACGACGAGTCGAGCACCAGGGGTGCCGTGTCCGCGACGACGGCGCGCTGTCGGGAAACCGGCATCAGAAGCGCTCGGGCTCGTCGGGGATGTCGGTGTCCTTCAGACCCTTGGCGATGCCACGGTAGGCCGCCGGCGGCAACAGCGGCAGCAGCCGCACCTGGCCGTTGATTTCCAGCATCGTCATCTTGCTGCCGGGGCGGATGTTCAACCGCTCGCGCAGTTCCATCGGGATAACCACCTGGTACTTGGGCGACACGGTGACGATGTTGGTTTTCATGTCGATCATCTTATCGTTGAACGACTTTCCCATCGATGGCCGGGGTGGACGCCCGCTCCAGCAGCATCGCATCGCCGTAGCTGAAGAACCGGTAGCGCTCGGCGATCGCATGCGCGTACAGCGCCATCACCCGCTCATAGCCGGCCAGCGCACTCACCAGCATCATCAGCGTGCTCTTGGGCAGGTGGAAGTTGGTGATCAGCAGGTCGACGTGTTCGAAGGCGAAACCCGGCGTGATGAAGATGCGCGTGTCGCCCGACGCCTCGCCGCTCTTCGCCCACGATTCGAGCGTGCGCACGGTCGTCGTGCCGACCGCGACCACCCGCCCGCCGCGCGCCTTGCAGTCGGCGACGGCGTGCTGCGTGGCCTCGGGCACGTCGTAGCGCTCGGCGTGCATGGTGTGCTCGGCGATGTTCTCGGTCTTCACCGGCTGGAAGGTGCCGGCGCCGACATGCAGCGTGACGCTGGCGCGCTGCACGCCGCGCGCCTCGAGCCCGGCCAGCAGGGCCTCGTCGAAGTGCAGCGCGGCCGTCGGCGCGGCGACGGCGCCGGGCACGCGGGCGAAGACGGTCTGGTAGCGGCGCTCGTCCTCGGCCGAGTCGCCGTGCGCGATGTAGGGCGGCAACGGCACGTGCCCGCAGCGCGCCATCAGCGCGTACGGGTCCTCGCCGGCGGGGCTGTCGAAGGCGAAGCGGAAGAGCGCGCCGTCTTCCTCGGGCCAGCGGCCGAGCAGCGTCGCCGTGAAGCCGCCGACCATCCGCAGCACGGTGCCCACGGGCGGCTTCTTGCTGACCTTCATGTGGGCGACGACCTCGCCGCCGGTCAGCACGCGCTCGACCAGCAGCTCGAGCCTGCCGCCGGTCGGCTTCTCGCCGAAGAGGCGCGCCTTGACGACGCGGGTGTCGTTGAAGACGAGCAGGTCGCCGCTGCGCAGCCGATCGGGCAGGTCGCGGAACACGCGGTCGACCGGTGCGCGATCGCCGCCGGGGCCGGTGCCGTCGAGCAGGCGGGAGGAGGTGCGTTCGACCGCCGGATGCTGCGCCACCAGTTCGGGCGGCAGGACGAAGTCGAAATCGGAGAGCGTGAAGTCGCGCATGGTGAGCTCGAGGGCCGGACGGGCCCGTGCCAAGGGGGCGCGGATTCTCCCATGCGTACAGCCCCACGCGCCAAAGGGACGGCCCGTCGCGGACGGGCGCGCGGCAGAATCGTGCGATGACTCCCAGCAACGATCCCCACGTGTCGCCAGCCCCGTCCGCTTCGCCCCTGGACTTCGGCAGCACTGCGCAGCACGTGCTGGTCACCGGCGCGACCGGCTTCATCGGCAAGCAGCTCGTCCGTACGCTGCGCGCCGGCGGCCACACGGTCAGCGCCTGGACGCGCGACCCGAAAGCCGCCGCGAGCCGGCTCGGCGACGGCGTGCGCTGCGTGGCGCGCCTGCAGGATCTGGCGTCCGCACCGCATCTGCCGCCGGTCGACGTGATCGTCAATCTGGCCGGCGCGCCGATCTTCGGGCCGCGCTGGACGGCCGCGCGCCAGGCCACGCTGCTGCGCAGCCGCGAAGGCATGACGAACACGCTGGTCGACTGGATCGGCACGCTGGCGGCGAAGCCGTCCTTGCTGCTCTCGGGCTCGGCCATCGGCTACTACGGTGTCCAGCCGCAGGACGATCCGGAGGTGCTCACCGAGGCCAGCCCGCCGACGGCCGAATTCATGTCCGAGCTCTGCCGGCGCTGGGAGGCTTCCGCGCATGCCGCCACGCGGCACGGCGTGCGCGTGGTCTGCATGCGCTTCGGCGTGGTGTTCGGGCGCGGCGGCGGCTCGCTGCCCAAGCTGCTGCTGCCGGTGCGCCTGGGACTCGGCGGTCGCATGGGCAGCGGACGGCAGATGTTGTCGTGGGTGCACGAGCGCGACGTGCTGCGTGCCATGGCGCACGTCTGGAAGATCGCGGCGCAGCCCGGTTCGCCCACCGCGCCGCAGGTCTACAACTTCACCGCGCCCGGCGCACTGACGCAGGAGAACTTCGCACGCATCGCGGCCGACGTCCTGCACCGGCCGTGCCTCCTGCCCACGCCGGGCTGGCCGGTCCGGCTCGCGCTGGGCGAACAGGCCGACCTGCTGCTCGAGGGCCAGCGCGTGGCACCGGAACATCTGCTGCGGACCGGTTTCCGCTACGAGTTCCCGGAGGCGAAGGGCGCGTTGAAGGATCTGTGCTGAGTCCGCGCAAGAAAGCCGTCGCACCCGCCGCCGGCGGCCCCGCCGTCGCGGGCGTGCCTGCCGCGCCGCCACGCCCGCCCGGCACCGGCCCCAGCCTGGCGCAGCGCGCGCTGCGCAAGCTCGGCCTGGTGCGCGACATCGACTTCGCGCTCTACCTGCCGCTGCGCTACGAGGACGAGACGCGCGTCGTGCGCCTGGCCGACGTGCGCGACGGCGAGAGCGCGCAGATCGAGGCCACCGTGACCGAATGCGAAGTCTCGTACCGACCGCGTCGCCAGCTGATCGTGAACGTCGACGACGGCAGCGACATCTGCCAGCTGCGCTTCTTCAACTTCTATCCGTCGCAGCAGCAGCAACTCGCCGTCGGCGCGCGCGTGCGGTTGCGCGGCGAGGTGCGCGGCGGCTTCATCGGGCGGCAGATGATGCATCCGGTCGTCAAGGCGGCGGGCACCGCCCTGCCCGAGGCGCTGACGCCGGTGTATTCGACCGTCGCCGGCCTGGCGCAGCCGCAGCTGCGGCGCGAGGTGCGCTCCGGACTCGCCCGTGCGCCGCTGGAGGAAACCGTACCCGAGCCGGCCGACCTGCGCGGCGCCTGGACATTGCGCCAGGCGCTGCAGTTCCTGCACTACCCGACGCCCGACGTGTCGATCGCCGCACTCGAGGACCGCAGCCACCCGGCCTGGCAGCGTCTGAAGGCGGAGGAACTGCTGGCGCAGCAGCTGTCGCAGCTGCAGGCGCGCCGCGCGCGCGCCGTGCTGCGGGCGCCGTCGCTCGTGCCCTCGGCGGCCGAAACGTCGCTGCATGCGCAGCTGCTCGCCGTGCTGCCGTTCGGCCTGACCGGCGCGCAGCAACGCGTCGGCGATGAGATCACCCGCGACCTGGCGCGCGACCTGCCGATGCATCGCCTGCTGCAGGGCGACGTCGGCTCCGGCAAGACGGTCGTCGCCGCGCTGGCCGCCGCGCGCTGCATCGACGCCGGCTTCCAGTGCGCGCTGATGGCGCCGACCGAGATCCTCGCCGCCCAGCATTTCGGCAAGCTGGTCGGCTGGCTCGATCCGCTGCTCGCCGCGCGGGGACTGCGCGTGGCCTGGCTCACGGGCAGCCAGAAGAAGCGCGCGCGCGACGACATGTCGGAGGCGGTGGAGAGCGGCGAGGCGGCGCTGGTGATCGGCACGCATGCCGTGATCTCGGAGAAGGTGCGCTTCAGGCGGCTGGCGCTGGCCATCATCGACGAGCAGCACCGCTTCGGCGTGGCGCAGCGCCTGGCGCTGCGCGGCAAGGCCACCGGCGACGGTTCCGGCACCGCGCGCGAGCCGCACATGCTGATGATGAGCGCGACGCCGATCCCGCGAACGCTGGCGATGAGCTACTACGCCGACCTCGACGTCTCCACGCTCGACGAGCTGCCGCCCGGCCGCACGCCGATCGTCACCAAGCTGGTGGCCGAGCACCGCCGCGACGAGGTGGTCGAGCGCATCCGCTCGCAGCTCGCGCAGGGCCGGCAGGTGTACTGGGTGTGCCCGCTGATCGAGGAGAGCGAGGCGGTCGACCTGCGCAACGCCACCGAGACGCAGGAGGAACTCGCCGGCATGCTCGGCGCGGGCGTCGAGGTCGGCCTGCTGCATTCGCGCATGCCGACGGCCGAGAAGCAGGCGGTGATGGCGCGGTTCACGGCCAACGAGGTGCAGGTGCTGGTCAGCACGACCGTGATCGAGGTCGGCGTCGACGTGCCCAACGCGTCGCTGATGGTGATCGAGCATGCCGAGCGCTTCGGGCTGTCGCAGCTGCACCAGCTGCGCGGACGCGTCGGGCGCGGCGCCGCGGCGTCGGCCTGCGTGCTGCTCTATGCGCCCAACGAGGGCGGCCGTGTCGGCGAGACGGCGCGCGCGCGGCTCAAGGCCATGGCCGAGACCGGCGACGGCTTCGAGATCGCACGGCGCGACCTGGAGATCCGCGGGCCCGGCGAATTCCTGGGGGCGAAGCAGTCGGGCGCGCCATTGCTGCGTTTCGCCGACCTCGAGACCGATGCCTTGCTGCTCGACTGGGCGCGCGAGCTGGCGCCGAAGATGCTCGACGAGCATCCGGCCCTGGCGCAGAAGCACGTCGACCGCTGGCTCGGCGGCAAGGCCGACTACCTGAAGGCGTAGCCGGCCGGTCGAGCGGTTCAGCCGGGCCGGCGTGCGGCCGCGAGCAGCAGCCCGAAACCGATCATCATCCCGCCGCTCGCGCGGTTGAACCAGCGCATCGCGCGGCCGTCGCGCGCCAGTCCGCCCATGCGCCGGCCGAGCAGCGCATAGAGCGCGATCGCCACCGCTTCCAGCGCCAGGAAGCTCGTGCCGAGCAGCAGGTAGCTGCTCGCATAGGCGTCGGGCGCGACGAACTGCGGAAAGAACGCCGTGAAGATCAGGATCGCCTTCGGATTGCCGATGGCGACCGTGAATTCCTGGCGCACGAGCACCGCGAGCCTCGGCACCGCGCAGGCTGCGTCCGGCGCATCGCTGCCGTCCGGCGGGGCCGGTGCGCGCAGCAGTCGCACGCCGATCCAGACCAGGTACGCCGCGCCGACCCACTTCAGCAGGCCGAAGGCGAACTCGGACGCCACCAGCAGCGCGCCCATCCCGACCCCGGCGACCGCGATCATCAGCGCGAAGGCCGCCAGCCGTCCCGTCGCCGCCCGGACCGCGACGCCGACGCCGTGGCGAGCGCCGTTGCCGACCGACAGCAGGTTGTTGGGACCGAAGGCCATGTTCAGCGCGAAGCAGGCCGGCAGGAACAGGATGTAGGTGGAGAGCGTCATGTCGCAGCGGGGTCGAAGGTCGGCGAGGGAGATCGGCGGGGATTATGCGGAGGCTGCGCATAATTCGAAGCCGCATGACCCTCACCGAACTCAAATACATCGTCGCCGTCGCCCGTGAGCGGCATTTCGGCAAGGCGGCGGAAGCCTGCTACGTTTCCCAGCCGACGCTGTCGGTGGCGATCAAGAAGCTGGAGGACGAGCTCGAAGTCAAGCTCTTCGAGCGCACCGCGGGCGAGGTCACGGTCACGCCGCTCGGCGAGCAGATCGTGCAGCAGGCACAGAGCGTGCTCGAGCAGGCTGCGAACATCCGGGAGATCGCCAAGCGCGGCAAGGACCCGCTGGCCGGCCCGCTCAACCTCGGCATCATCTACACGATCGGGCCGTACCTGCTGCCCGACCTGGTGCGCCAGAACATCGCTCGCACGCCGCAGATGCCGCTGATGCTGCAGGAGAACTTCACCGTCAAGCTGCTGGAGATGCTGCGCGCCGGCGAAGTCGACTGCGCCATCATGGCCGAGCCTTTTCCCGATACCGGCCTGGCGATCGCGCCGCTCTACGACGAGCCGTTCGTCGCCGTCGTGCCGGTCAACCATCCGCTCGCCTCGCGCGATTCGATCACCTCCGACGAGCTCAAGAACGAGACCATGCTGCTGCTGGGCACGGGCCACTGCTTCCGAGACCATGTGCTGGAGGTGTGCCCGGAGTTCGCGCGCTTCTCGAGCAACGCCGAAGGCATCCGCAAGAGCTTCGAGGGTTCCTCGCTCGAGACCATCAAGCACATGGTCGCCTCCGGCATGGGCGTGACGCTGGTGCCGCGCCTGTCGGTGCCGGCGGACGGGCTCGCAGCGAGAGCGGGCGGCGGTAGGGAGTCGGACTCGCTGGTGCGCTATCTCCCGATCGACGACGGCGACGGCCGCGAGCCGCCGATGCGCAGGGTGGTGCTGGCATGGCGCCGCAGCTTCACGCGCTACGAGGCGATCGCCGCCCTGCGCAATGCCATCTACGGCTGCGACCTGCCCGGGGTCAAGAGGCTGTCTTGACGCCTCGGCTGCGATAGAGTGGCGAACTCTCCCGAACCCATCACCCAAGGACCCGTCTTCATGGCCAAAGAATCCAGCAAATCCGACAAGAAGATCAAGCCTGCCCAGCCGCTTTCGCTCGCGCCGACGTCCACGGGCGAAGGCACGGTGCCCAACAAGGGCGGCACGCAGGTCGCCCAGGAATCGGGCGGGCGCAATGCGCCGCTCATCAACATCGGCATCGAGCGCCAGGACCGGGCGGCCATCGCCGAGGGCCTGAGCCGCGTGCTGGCCGATACCTACACGCTGTACCTCACGACGCACAACTTCCACTGGAACGTCACCGGTCCGCACTTCAACTCGCTCCATGCGATGTTCATGGACCAGTACACCGAGCTGTGGAACTCCACCGATGTGATTGCCGAGCGCATCCGCGCCCTGGGTCACTACGCGCCGGGCTCGTACGCCGAATTCAGCAAGATCGCGACCGTGCCGGACGTGCCGCAGACCCCGCCGAAGGCGATGGAGATGGTGCGCATCCTGGTAAAGGGCCACGAGACCGTCTCGCGCATCTCGCGCGAGTTCATCCCGGTGGCGTAAGAGGCCAGCGATGCACCGACCGCCGACATGCTGACCGCGCGCTGCACGGTGCACGACCAGACCGCCTGGATGCTGCGCTCGCTGTTGGAGGAATAGGCTCGCCCCCAGGCTTGCGCACTTTGTGTCGCAGCGCCTACCCCCTTCCGGGGGCGACACCGGTGGACCGGCGGAGCCGGTTCCACGGTGTCCCTGGCATGAGCGGCTCGCTGCGCATCGCTCCGGACTGAAGTGATGGTGTCTGGACATTCCCGAGCGGCACAACGCCGCTCTTTTTCCATGGAGCTTGGACGATGGCGGGTGGTCGGGCGGCGCTGTATCTGGACCTGATCCGCTGGAACCGCCCGGCCGGGTGGCTGCTGCTGCTGTGGCCCACGCTGGGTGCGCTATGGTTCGCGGCGGGCGGATGGCCGGGCTGGCACCTGCTGGCGGTGTTCGTGCTGGGCACGATCCTCATGCGCAGCGCGGGCTGCTGCGTGAACGACGTGGCCGATCGCGACTTCGACCGTCATGTCAAGCGCACGGCGCAGCGTCCGGTGACCAGCGGCGCCGTCTCGGTGAAGCAGGCGCTCTGCTTCGGGGCGCTGCTGGCGCTCCTGGCGTTCGGGCTGGTGCTGACGACCAACGCCGCGCTCGTCGCGTGGTCCTTCGCCGGGCTCGCGGTCACGCTGGCCTATCCGTTCGCCAAGCGCTTCGTCTCGGTCCCCCAGGCGGTGCTGGGCGTCGCCTTCTCGATCGGCATACCGATGGCGTTCTGCGCCGTCGGCGGCCCGGGGGTCGGTGCCGGCGAGATGCTGTCGCGCGTGCCGGCTTCGGCCTGGGTGCTGCTGTTGGGCAACCTGTGCTGGGTGCTGGCCTACGACACCGAATACGCGATGGTCGACCGCGACGACGACCTGAAGATCGGCATGAAGACTTCGGCGATCACCTTCGGGCGGTTCGACGTCGCGATCGTGATGATCAGCTACGCGGCGTTCCTGGCTGCGTGGACGGCCGTCGGCGTCCGGGCGGGACTCGGCGCGTGGTTCCTGGTCGGGATGGGCGCCGCCGCGGCGCAGGCGGCCTGGCACTGGCGACTGGTCCGCGGGCGTACGCGCGAGGGGTGTTTCAGGGCCTTCCGCCTGAACCACTGGATCGGCTTCGCGGTGTTCGCCGGCATCGTCGCCGGTTATGCCTCCGGCGCGGCGCGCTGACCGGCACGGCACGGCTCGACCACGATCGCGAAGCGGGTCAACTGCGACCGAATTCCTCCGCCATTTCCCGCGCTCTCGCCTGTGCCGCGAGGATTGCCTTGCCGATTTCGACCTTGACCTTCGCCGCGTCCAGCGCCGTCAGCGCGGCATGGGTGGTGCCGCCCTTGGACGTCACGCGTTCGCGCAGGACGGAGGGCGGCTCGCTGGCCCCGGCGGCGAGCGCGGACGCGCCGGTGAAGGTGCCGAGCGCCAGCCGGCGCGCCTGGTCCGCGCTCAGGCCCATGCCGGTGCCCGCGTCGATCATCGCCTCGATGAAATAGAAGACGTAGGCCGGTCCCGATCCGGACAGGGCGGTCACGGCGTCCAGGTCGTGTTCCGCGTCGACCCAGAGCAGTTCGCCCGTCGGCGCCAGCAGGCGCTCGACGAGCGCTCGACGATCGCCGGAGACGTCCGGTCGCGCGAACAGTCCCGTCACGCCCCGGCCGATCAGCGCCGGAGTGTTGGGCATGGCGCGGACCACGTCCTGCGTACCGAGCCAGCGGGCGATGCTGTCCGAAGGGATTCCGGCCGCCACGCTGACATGGAGGCTGCGTTCCGTCCAGGAGCGGACCGGCACGGCGGCCTCGGCGAACGCCTGCGGCTTGACGGCCCAGACGACCATCTCGCAGCGCTTCAGCGCCTCGTCGGCCGAGGGCCTGGCGGCGATGCCGAAATCCCGGGCGAGCCGGGCGCGCGCTTCTTCGAACGGTTCCACGACTTCCAACGATGCGGCCGGCAAGCCCTGACGGACGAGGCCACCGATGATGGCAGTGGCCATGTTGCCGCCGCCGATGAAGGCAGTCGGAGGAAAGGACGCGGCGTCGGCGAGGAAAGTGGAGGCGTTGGGCATCCCACATTGTCGCTTCGGCACCGGCCCGGAGTCGTTCGACGCGGGATGGTTGACGTGTTCACGAGCATGTGCAACAATCGCGGGCTTCGCTTCAAAAAGGCGAAGCTTCTGCCCAGCGGAAGCGCTCCAAGTGGTTTGGAGTGCGGACGACGGGCCCAAGACTGACCGCGATCAGGTCTTGCCACAACGGCGAGGCCGATCCGGTACAAGTTGGGAACCAATCGAAATGATCCAAACTGAATCCAGGCTCGAAGTGGCCGACAACACGGGCGCGAAATCCGTCCTGTGTATCAAGGTGCTCGGTGGCTCCAAGCGGCGTTACGCCAGCGTGGGCGACGTCATCAAGGTCAGCATCAAGGAAGCCGCTCCGCGGGGTCGCGTCAAGAAGGGCGAGATCTACAGCGCAGTGGTCGTTCGCACCGCCAAGGGCATCCGCCGCGCCGACGGCTCGCTCGTCAAGTTCGACGGCAACGCCGCCGTGCTGCTCAATGCCAAGCTCGAGCCCATCGGCACGCGCATCTTTGGACCGGTCACGCGCGAACTGCGCACCGAGAAGTTCATGAAGATCGTGTCCCTGGCCCCCG
>JAKONL010000240.1 GCA_022701965.1 Burkholderiaceae bacterium
CGGACAGCATGACCTGCAAACCCTGGAGGATGCTGCGCTCGTCGTCGATCACCAGCACCCGCACGCCCTCGAGCCGGCTCGGGTCCTCGATCCCGACCGCCGGGGCGGAGACCGTGGCCTGGCTCGAGGCGGTGCGCACCAGCAGATGCACGCCGGTGCCGCGCCCCGGCCGCGAGACGAGTTCGACGCGCGTGGCGAGCAGCGACGCCAGGCGCTGCACTGTCGCCAGGCCGAGACCCAGGCCGCGTCCGCCGTGTTCGCTCAGGCGCTCGTACGGATCCACCTGGTAGAACTCCTCGAACACGCGAGCCTGGTGCTGCGCGGCAATGCCCACGCCGGTGTCCACGACGTCGATGCGGATGCTCCGCCCGCGCCGGCGCGCACCGATGAGCACGCCGCCGGCATGCGTGTGGCGCAGCGAATTCGACACCAGGTTGTTGAGGATGCGCGAGAGCATCAGGTAGTCGCACCGCACGACGGCATCGGTCTTGCGCACCACCAGGCGAAGGTTCTGCGTCTCCGCCACCGGGCGGAAGTTGCGGCTGAGTTCGTCGAACAGCGTGTCGAGCGGAAAGTTGGTCCACTGCGGCTTGATCACGCCGGCGTCGAGCTGCGAAAGATTGAGCAGTCCCGAGAACAGGCGGTCGAGCGAGTCCACGCATTCGCGGATGTGGGCGATGCGCTGCAGCCGGACCGGATCGGTCTCGCCGTTGGCCAGACCGTCGGAGAACAGCGTCAGTGCGTGGAGGGGCTGGCGCAGGTCATGGCTGGCGGCGGCCAGCATGCGGGTCTTGGCGCGGCTGGCCACCTCCAGCTGCAGGTTCTTCCGGCCCAGTTCGGCCGTGGCGTCGGCGATGCGGCTCTGCAGCAGGCGGCGGCTTTCGGCCAGTGCGCCGGCCGCATGGTTGAAGCCGTTCTGCAGGCGCCGGACTTCGGCGGTTCCGCCGACATCGACGCGCACGTCGTGCCCTGCGCCGAGCCGGTCCATGGCTTCGCCAAGCTCCCTGATCGGCGCGCCGATGCGCCGTGCGGCCCACCAGCCGGCCAGACCCACGCCCAGCAGGCTCGCCGACAGGACCAGGGCCATGTTGAACCACACCGCTCGCTGGGCACGAGCCACCGTGTCGAGGCTGATCTCCACCATGACCCGGCCGATCGGGGTGCCTTCTTCGCTGGTCACCGCCATCACGACCCGCAACCCCTCGTCTCGGGCTTGCCCGACGGCGGTGGAGCGGGCGACGATCTCGCCATCGTCCGACCAGATCTGGACCTGCTGCACGTGCGGCTGGAAAGTGCCGGACTGCGCGGCGAGCAGCAATGCCCGGCGGTCCATGTGTGCAAGGGCCGACTGGGCGCCGGTCGCGACCTGCAGCGCGACGGTCTGGGCATTGGCTCGCATCAGTTCGGTGACGTTGTCCAGATGCTGCCGGGTGAGCACGCCGATCGAGCCGAGCGTCGCGACGGTGGCTGGAAGCAGCGCGAGCATCACCAGCTGCTGCGCCAGGGACAGGCCGGCCCAGAGAGGCGAAGTGGCGAACCGGTATCGAAGCCAAGGGAAAAACTGCACGCCGTTGTCCCCTGTTGGTATTTAATTGTGTGCCTGACACCTTCTGTTGACAATCCCTCTTTCGAGGTGCTCGAACCCATCTGCATGTCGCCAAGCCGCTTTCGTCGGTTGCTGTCGCTTTTTCCGGCCTTCGCGGCGACGGCCGTGTGCCTGGCATTGGTCGCGACAGCGCCTCTCGCCGCGCAACCGCAGGCGTCGCCGGCACCGCTGCGTTTCGGCATCCTGCCGCTCGGCGGCGCCTTCGAGTCGCGCAACGACTGGGTTCCCGTGCTCGCCGACCTCGGCCAGTTCCTCGGCCGGCCGGTGCACATGCTGTCCGTGAACTCGTACGAGGCGCTGGAGCAGGCCATCCAGCGCGACGAGGTCGACATGGCCTTTCTCTCCGGGCGCATGGCGCTCGACGTGGTGGTGCAGCGCCGTATGCGGGTGGTCGCGCAGGTCGTGCGCAACGACGGGCTCCCCGGCTACCGCGCGCTGCTGCTGGCGCGCCGGAGCGGCTCGCCCGACACGCTGGAGATGCTCCTGGCCACGCCGGAGCGCTGGCGTCTGGCGCGGGGCGACAAGCGGTCGGTGTCGGGCTTCGTGGTGCCGCAACTCCAGCTGTTCATGCCGCACCGGATCGCGATGGAGACGCAGTTCCGCAGCGAGGTGGTCGGCACGCACCAGGCCACCGCGCTGGCCGTGGCCAATGGCGAGGCGGACGTCGCCACCAACAACACCGCCGATTTCGCGCGTTTCACGCTGCAGTTCCCGGCCGAGGCCGGCAGCCTGAAGACCCTCTGGCAGTCGGAGCTGATACCGCACGCGCAGATCGTGGTGCGGCGCGACTATCCGCCCGAGCTCCAGCGCCAGGTGCAGCAGTTCCTGGTCGGCTATGCCCGGCGCCCCGGGCCGGGCGGCGACGCCGAACGCGCCCGCCTGAAGACGCTGCACGACCTCGCCGGCTTCGTCGCCGCCGACGACGCCTCGCTGCTGCCGTCCGCCAGGCTGGCCTACCAGCTCGCTCGCCAGAGCGCGATGGAGGCGCAGTGGGTCAGCGAGGCGGCGAAGGCGGCGCGGCTCGAACGCATCGAGCAGACCTACGCCGCCCAGCGCACGCTGCTGGAGCAGGCCGGCCGCTGAGGCACGGGGCACCATGCGGCCGCCCGATGGACTACGTCGGGAGGCCTATGCCGGCGGCGCCTGGTTTCCTTGCCGGCGCACGGGATCGCCGGTATGTTCCCCGGATCGCCCGGCCGGGCTCCGGGCGTGGAGACGCAACGCCATGAAAATTCTGGTCGCCGACGACCACCGGCTCGTCGTCGAGGCCGTCAAGGCCAAGCTGTCGGAACTGGAGCCGGGGGTCGCGTTCGTGCTGGCGCTCACCGTCGACGAACTCTTCGCCGGCGCATCGGACGATCTCGATCTGGCCGTGGTCGATCTCAACATGCCCGGCGCCGACGGACAGTCGCATGTCGACGAGTTCCGCCGTCGCCATCCGTCGGTGCCGGTGATCGTGCTGTCGGGCGACGAGGATGCGGGGGTCATGCGCAGGGCGCTGGCGTGCGGCGTGCGCGGGTTCATTCCGAAGGCCTACTCGCCGGAGATCATGATCTCCGCGGTGCGGCTGGTGCTGGCCGGCGGCGTGTACGTGCCGGCGATGCTGCTGTCGGCCATGCCGGTCGCACGGCCCGCCGCGGCGCAGCCACCGGAAGCATTGCCCGAGACCAGCGCGCCTTCGGGGGACGACAGGGCGCTCGCGCACCTGCGCAGCATGCTGACCGAGCGCCAGATCGAGGTCCTGCGCCTGCTGTCCCAGGGCAAGCCCAACAAGCTGATCGGCCGCAGCCTCGGCATCAGCGAAGGCACCGTGAAGATCCACCTGGCCGCGATCTTCCGTGCGCTCAACGTGCGCAACCGTACCGAGGCGGTGCTGGTCGCCCAGTCGCTCACTGCCATCGCCATCGCGGCCTGAGGCGCGACGTCGCACCCGGCCCGCGGCTATCCTCGCGGGATGCTCACCGATCTCGCGAACTTCGACGCGGCCATCGTCGACCTCGACGGCACCATGGTCGACACCCTGGGCGATTTCGTCGCTGCCCTCGATGCGATGCTGGCCGACCTGTCGCTGCCCGGCATCGATGCCGGCGCTGTCGGCGCGATGGTCGGAAAGGGCTCCGAGCACCTGGTGCGTTCGGTGCTGGCGCATGTGGTGCCTGCCGGCGAGGACGCCGACGCGCTGTACGGCCGTGCCTTCGAGCTCTACCAGCAGCACTACGTGGCCGTCAACGGGCGCCATTCGGCGGTCTACCCCGGCGTCGTCGAGGGACTCCGGGATCTCCGCGCGCGAGGATTGAAGCTCGCCTGCCTGACCAACAAGCCGGGCGCCTTCGCGCTGCCGCTGCTGGCGCAGAACGGGCTGGACGGCTTCTTCGTCCATGTCTTCGGCGGGGACGCGTTCGAACGCAAGAAGCCCGATCCGCTGCCGCTGCTGAAGACCTGCGAGGCGCTGGGCACCGTGCCGGCACGCACGCTGATGATCGGCGACTCCAGCAACGACGCGCAGGCCGCCCGCGCCGCAGGCTGCCCGGTGGTGCTGGTGACCTACGGCTACAACCACGGTGAACCGGTGCGCGGCGTCGATGCCGACGCCTTCGTCGGCTCGCTGGCCGGGATTCCCGGTCTTGGCGCCACCCATCCGCTCGGCTAGACTCGACCTTCCATGTTCGTTCATCACGTCATCCAGACAGGGCAAGGCTGCCGGGGAGCCTGGCTTTGGCGCACGCCGACCACACTGCCTGCCTGATCGCGCGGCGCCTGCCGTGCGCCCGCCGTTCCGCCCGTTCACCGGTGCCGGGACCCATGGATCGAATGACATTGCCGGCGGCGGATTCCGTGCCCGCCGGCCCAGGAAAACACCCGTGATCACCGAACTCGAATTCAAAAGTCTCAGCGCGCAAGGCTTCAACCGCATTCCGCTGATGGCCGAGGCCTTCGCCGACCTCGAAACACCGCTTTCCCTCTACCTGAAGCTCGCGCATTCCAAGGACGGCGGCCGCTACAGCTTCCTGCTGGAATCGGTCGTCGGCGGCGAACGGTTCGGCCGCTACAGCTTCATCGGCCTGCCCGCCCGCACGCTGATCCGCGCGAGCGGCTTCGGCGCCGCGGCACGCACCGAGGTCGTGACCGACGGCGAGGTCGTGGAGACCGCCGAGGGCAATCCGCTCGACTTCATCGAGGCCTATCAGGCGCGTTTCAAGGTCGCGCTGCGGCCCGGCCTGCCGCGCTTCTGCGGCGGGCTGGCCGGCTATTTCGGCTACGACGCGGTGCGCTACATCGAGAAGAAGCTCGAGGCCACCTGTCCGCCCGACACGCTGGGCTGCCCCGACATCCTGCTGCTGCAGTGCGAGGAACTGGCGGTGATCGACAACCTGTCGGGCAAGCTCTACCTGATCGTCTATGCCGACCCGGGCCGGCCCGAGGCCTATGCGGTCGCGAAGCGACGTTTGCGCGAGTTGCGCGAGCAGCTGAAGTATTCCGTCAGCGCGCCGCAGGTGAAGCCGACGCAGGCGCATCCCCCGGAGCGCTCGTTCGCCAAGGCCGACTACATCGCGGCGGTCGAGCGGGCCAAGGACCTGATCGCAGGCGGCGACTTCATGCAGGTGCAGATCGGCCAGCGCATCAGCAAGCGCTATACCGAGTCGCCGCTGTCGCTCTACCGGGCGCTGCGCTCCCTGAACCCGTCGCCCTACATGTTCTATTACGACTTCGGGGACTTCCACGTGGTGGCGGCCTCGCCCGAGATCCTGGTACGCCAGGAGAACACCGGCGACGGCCAGCAGAAGGTGACGATCCGTCCGCTGGCGGGCACCCGGCCCCGGGGCACCTCCCCCGAGGCCGACAAGGCGGCCGAGGTCGAGCTCGTCAGCGATCCCAAGGAGCGCGCCGAGCACGTGATGCTGATCGACCTGGCGCGCAACGACATCGGCCGCATCGCCAGGACCGGCAGCGTGAAGGTGACCGAGGCCTTCTCGGTCGAGCGCTACAGCCACGTGATGCACATCGTGAGCAACGTCGAAGGCACGCTCAAGGACGGCATGACCGCGATCGACGTGCTCAAGGCCACGTTCCCGGCCGGCACGCTGACCGGTGCGCCCAAGGTGCACGCGATGGAACTCATCGACCAGCTCGAACCCGTCAAGCGCGGCATCTACGGCGGCGCCTGCGGCTACATCAGCTATGCGGGCGACATGGACGTCGCCATCGCGATCCGGGCCGGCGTCGTCAAGGACCAGGTGCTGCACGTGCAGGCCGCGGCCGGCGTGGTGGCCGACTCGGTCCCGGAGCTCGAATGGAAGGAGACCGAAGCCAAGGCGCGCGCGCTGCTGCGGGCGGCGGAGCTGGTGGAGGAAGGACTCGAATGATGGCCGACGACAACAATCCGAACGGCGACTTCTCGCACGAGATCATCGGCGCCGCCGTCGAGGTGCAGCGCGTGCTCGGCACCGGCCTGGCCGACGAGGTCTATGCCGCCGCGCTGGCCATCGAGCTGGCCGAGCGCGAGATCGGGTTCGTGCGCAACGTGCCTGTCGCGGCGAGCTACAAGGGCCGTGCGCTGGGCGACGTCTGCCGTGCCGACTTCATCGTCGAGCAGGCGGTGGTGGTGCAGGTGCGGGCGGTCGATGCGCTCGACGACCTGCATCGCGCGCAGGCGCAGGCGGCGGTGCGGCTGTCGGGCCACCGGCTCGGCCTGCTGATCAACTTCAACGTGTTCCCGGTGGTCAAGGGCGTGCACCGGATCGGAGCCAAGCCATGAAGCTGCTGATGATCGACAACTACGACAGCTTCACCTACAACATCGTGCAGTACCTCGGCGAGCTCGGCGCCGAGGTCGAGGTGGTGCGCAACGACGAGATCACGATCGCGCAGATCGGCGAGCGCATCGCCGCCGGCACCACGCGGCTGGTGATCTCCCCGGGACCGTGCTCGCCGGCGGAGGCGGGCGTGTCGGTCGATGCGATCCGCGAGTTCGCGGGCCGCCTGCCGATCCTCGGCGTCTGCCTGGGCCACCAGGCGATCGGCGCGGCTTTCGGCGGGAAGATCGTGCGCGCCCGGCAGCTGATGCACGGCAAGGTCAGCGAGATCACGACCACGCGTGAAGGCGTCTTCGCCGGGCTGCCGGAGAAGTTCGACGTCAACCGCTATCACTCGCTGGCCATCGAGCGCGAGAGCTGCCCGGCCGAACTGGCGGTGACGGCCTGGACCGAAGACCACGAGATCATGGGCGTGCGCCACGCCGGCTTCGCGCACGACGTGCGCATCGAGGGCGTGCAGTTCCATCCCGAATCCATCCTCACCGAGCACGGCCACGCCATGCTCGACAACTTCCTGAAGTGAGTCCGACATGACGTCAGCGTTTTCAACCCGGTCCCGGGTGGACCTGCGCAGCGACACCGTGACGCAGCCGACGCCCGCCATGCGCGAGGCCATGATGCGCGCGCCGCTCGGCGACGACGTCTTCGGCACCGACCCGAGCGTCAATGCGCTGCAGGAGAAGATCGCCGGCATGCTGGGTTTCGAGGCCGCGCTGTTCCTGCCCACCGGCACGCAGAGCAACCTGTGCGCGATCCTGTCGCACTGCGGGCGCGGCGACGAGTACATCGTCGGCCAGCAGGCGCACTGCTACCGCTGGGAAGGCGGCGGCGCGGCGGTGCTGGGGAGCGTGCAGCCGCAGCCGATCGAGCATGCCAGCGACGGCGCCCTGCCGCTCGACCAGATCGAGGCGGCAATCAAGCCCGACGACGCGCACTTCGCGCGCACCCGGCTCCTGGCGCTGGAGAACACGCTCGGCGGCAAGCTGCTGCCGTTCCCATACGTGCAGGCAGCGACCGAACTCGCGAAGTCGAAGGGCCTGCAGCGCCATCTCGACGGTGCACGGCTCTTCAACGCCGCGGTCGCGCAGGCCCGTCTGCAGGCGCAGGGTGGCATGCAGGGCACCCCCGATGCGTCGGCGGAGGCGCGCCGCATCGCGCAGTGCTTCGACAGCGTCTCGGTGTGCTTCAGCA
>JAKONL010000360.1 GCA_022701965.1 Burkholderiaceae bacterium
CGAGCGCGGCCGAGATGCTGGTCGACGAGTGCGCGGTACCGAAGGTGTCGTACTCGCTCTCGGTGCGCTGGGGAAAGCCCGACATGCCGCCGAGCTGGCGCTGCGTCGGCATGCGCTCGCGGCGCCCGGTCAGGATCTTGTGGGGATAGGTCTGGTGGCCCACGTCCCACACCAGCCGGTCGTGCGGCGTGTGGAAGACGTGGTGCAGCGCGACGGTGAGCTCGACCGTGCCGAGGTTCGAGCTCAGGTGGCCGCCGGTGCGCGAGACGTTGTCGAGCACGCAGGCACGCACCTCGTCGGCCAGCTGCCGTAGCTGCGCGCGGTCGTACTGGCGCAGTACCGACGGGTCTTTGATCGTGGGAAGCAATGGGGCCATGGGGTCCTGGGTTCTCTTCTTCTTGGCGATCGTCTCAGCGATCGCGCTCGACGACCATGCGTGCCAGCGCGCGCAGCGCGGCGATGTCGGGCAAACCGCTGCGCTCGAGCGCGGCGAGCGCCTGCGCGAGCAGCGCCTGCGTCTCTTCTCGCGCACCCGCGAGTCCGAGCAGCGACACGTAGGTCGGCTTGTCGGCCGCGGCATCCTTGCCGGCGGTCTTGCCGAGCGTGTGCGAATCGGCGGTGACGTCGAGGATGTCGTCCACCACCTGGAAAGCCAGTCCGAGCGCGGCGCCGTAGCCGCGCAGCGCATCGAGCGCACCCGGCGCGACGCCGGTGCCGCAGGCCGCGCCCATCTCGACGCTGCCCTGCAGCAGCGCGCCGGTCTTCAGGCGGTGCATCTCGCGCAGCTGCGCCTCGCCGAGGACGACGCCGACGCTGGCCAGGTCGATGGCCTGGCCGCCGGCCATGCCCTGGCTGCCCGCGGCACGCGCGAGCAGGCGGCACAACGTGGCCTGCACCACGGCCGGAACCACGTCGTCGTCGGGCGTGAGCAGCTCGAAGGCCAGCGCCTGGAGGGCGTCGCCGGCGAGCAGCGCGTCGGCCTCGCCGAAGGCCACGTGCACGGTCGGCTTGCCGCGTCGCAGCACGTCGTTGTCCATGCAGGGAAGATCGTCGTGCACCAGCGAATAGGCGTGGATCAGCTCCACCGCGCAGGCGGCCCGCAGGGCGGCTTCGTCGTTGCCGCCGACCGCCTCGCACGCGGCGAGCACGAGCAGGGGGCGCAGGCGCTTGCCGCCGTCGAGCACCGCATAGCGCATCGCGTCGCCGAGCTTTTCCGGCGAGTCGTTGCCGACCCAGCGCGACAGCGCCGACTCGACATGCGCGAGATGCGGCTCGGTCCAGCCGGCCAGGCGTGCGGCGTCCCAGTCCGCGGACCGCGTCGTCATTCGGCCGACCACGACTTCAGCGTGCCGGCGTCGAGCACCTTGATCTGGTCCTCGACGGCCTGGAGCCGGTCGCGGCAGAACGCGAGCAGCGTCGCGCCGCGCCGGTAGCTGTCCAGCAGCCGGTCGAGCGGCATCTGGCCGGACTCGAGTTCCGAGACGAGTCTCTCGAGTTCCTGCAGGCCCGCCTCGTAGCTGACCGGCACGACGCCGTCGTCGGCCTTGTGCGCATCGGCCGTGGAGGGATCGACGGCTGCGGCGGTGGTGTCGGTCGGACTTTGGGAAAGTGCCTTGGGCATGCGTGGGAGCGGCTGAACCGTGGAGCTGGATTGAATCGCGGTCATTTTAGGTCGACGAGAGGGTTCGGACCCCGCGGGTACAATCCCACCCTTCGCCCGAGCCGGCGCCCGCCGGCCTCGCACACCGGGCCCTCCTCTCTCGGACGGCGCCTTCCTTCCCTTCTTTCTCCCTGTGGGGAGCTTGGTCAGGTCACCCATGTCTGATTTAAGTCTTCAGCTGCAGCAGGCCCAGAGCCAACTTCCGGTTTCCGCGTACTTCGACGAGGCGCTCTACGCCCGCGAGCTGCAGACGCTCTTCGCCAAAGGTCCCCGCTACGTCGGCCACCGGCTGGCGGTGCCCGAACAGGGCATGTTCCACACCCTGCCGCAGGAGCAGCAGGGTCGCGCGCTGGTGCACACGCCCAAGGGCGTCGAGCTGATCTCCAACGTCTGCCGCCATCGCCAGGCCGTGATCCTGCAGGGCCGCGGCACGCTCGATGCGCAGAACGGCGGCAACATCGTCTGCCCGCTGCATCGCTGGACCTACGCGGCCTCCGATCCGCGCACCACCGGCACGCTGATCGGCGCGCCGCACTTCGACAAGGACCCGTGCCTGAGCCTGCACAACTATCCGCTGGAGGAGTGGAACGGCCTGCTGTTCGAGCGCAGCCGCGACGCGTCCGCGCCGGCCGGACGCAGCGTCGCTTCCGACCTGGCGGGCCTCGGTCCGCGCGCCGACCTCGACTTCGCCGGCTACACGCTGGACCGCGTCGAGCTGCACGAGTGCAACTACAACTGGAAGACCTTCATCGAGGTCTACCTGGAGGACTATCACGTCGGCCCGTTCCACCCCGGACTGGGCAGCTTCGTGACCTGCGACGACCTGCGCTGGGAATTCGGCCGCCATTTCTCGGTCCAGACGGTCGGCGTCGCCAACCGGCTCGGCCGCGCGGGCAGCCCGATCTACCAGAAGTGGCAGGAGCAGCTGCTCAAGTACCGCGACGGCCGGCCGCCGAAGTACGGCGCGATCTGGCTGACCTGCTATCCGCACGTGATGGTGGAGTGGTATCCGCACGTGCTCACGGTATCGACGCTGCATCCGGTCGGGCCGCAGAAGACGCTCAACATGGTGGAGTTCTTCTATCCCGAGGAGATCGTCGCCTTCGAGCGCGAGTTCGTCGAGGCCCAGCAGGCAGCCTATATGGAGACCTGCGTGGAAGACGACGAGATCGCCGAGCGCATGGACGCCGGCCGGCGCGCCCTGATGCTGCGCGGCGACAACGAGACCGGCCCGTACCAGAGCCCGATGGAGGACGGCATGCAGCACTTCCACGAGTGGTACAGGCGCGAACTCACGCCCGCCTGAACATGCAGGCCCTGTGGATGGTGCTGGGCGCCCTGCTCTTCGCGACGATGGGCGTGTGCGTGAAGATCGCCTCGGACTGGTTCTCCAGTGCGGAGCTGGTCCTCTACCGGGGCCTGATCGGCGTCGTCTTCCTGTGGCTGCTCGCCCGCTCGCGCGGGGTGGCGCTGGCCACGCGCTATCCGGGCATGCATGCATGGCGCAGCACGATCGGCGTGCTGTCGCTGGGCGCATGGTTCTATGCGATCGCCCACCTGCCACTGGCCAGCGCGATGACGCTGAACTACATGAGCAGCATCTGGATCGCGGCCTTCCTGGTCGGCGGTGCGCTGATCGCCTGGGTGCCGGTGCCCGGACGCGACGGCCGCATCGAGCGGCCGCCGTTCCAGGGTGCGCTGGCGTCGACGGTGGTGGCGGGGTTCGTCGGCGTGATCCTGATCCTCAAGCCGGACGTGGGCGGCCTGCGCGCGAACGGCGCCGGCGCAGCGTCTCCCGGCCAGGGCTTCGCTGGTATGGTGGGGCTGCTCTCGGGCATCGGCGCCGCCCTGGCCTACATGCAGGTCGTGGCGCTGTCCAAGCTCGGCGAACCGGAAGCGCGCACGGTGTTCTATTTCGCGGTCGGCTCGGCCATCGCCGGCGGCGTCGCCACCGTCTTCACCGGCTTCACGCCGCTCGCCGAATGGACCTGGCAGCACGCGCTCTGGCTGCTTCCGGTCGGCGTGCTGGCCGCGCTGGGCCAGCTCTGCATGACGCGCGCCTATGCCACGGCCCGGACGCCGGGCGGCACCCTGCTGGTGGCGAACCTCCAGTATTCGGGCATCATCTTCGCGGCGTTCTTCGGTGCCGTGCTGTTCGGCGACCGCATCGACGCCGGTGGCTGGACGGGCATGGGACTGATCATCGCGAGCGGTGTCGCCGCGACCTTCCTGCGCCAGCGCTCGCTGCCGAAGGCGCCGGCGGAGGAGCACTGACCCGGGACGCACCGATCGCCGAACGACAGGCCAGAAAGGAACACGCATGTACACCACCTTGATCTCCGCCGAAGAACTGATCGCACTCAGGGCGCAAGGCAGCCCGGCCATGGTCTTCGACTGCACCTTCGACCTCATGCAGCCGAGTGCGGGCCAGGCGCAGTACGCCGCCGCGCACATCCCCGGCGCCGTCCATGCCAGCCTCGAGACCGACCTCAGCGCGCGGCATGGTGCGCCCGGCAAGCATGGCGTCCTGGTCGCGCACGACGAAGGCCTGCCCGCATCGGACGGCCGACACCCGCTGCCGAGCCGCGAGAAGTTCGCGGAGTGGCTCTCGAGCGTGGGCTTCCGCAACGACATGCAGGCCGTCGTCTACGACCGCAACGGCATGAACTTCTGCGGCCGGCTCTGGTGGATGCTCAAGTGGATGGGCCACGATGCCGTCGCGGTACTCGACGGTGGACTGCAGGCGTGGCAGGCTGCCGGCGGCGGCGTCACCGGTGACGATGAGCCGGGGCATTTCCAGTCGAACTTCGTGATCGGCGAGCCGCTGACCCGCCTTGTCGGAACCCAGGACGTCGCACGGCGCCTCGGCGATCCGGACCAGACGATCGTGGATGCCCGGGCAGGGGCGCGCTATCGTGGCGAAGTCGAGCCACTCGATCCGATCGCCGGCCACATACCGGGTGCCTTGAACCGGCCATTTGGCGAGAACCTGGGGCCGGACGGGAAATTCAAGCCGGCCGCACAGCTGCGCCGTGAGTTCGAATCGCTTCTGGGACACCGTGATCCGTCGTCGGTCGTCCACCAGTGCGGAAGCGGCGTGAGCGCCGTGCCCAACCTGCTGGCCATGCAGGTCGCCGGCTTCGCACCCACGTCGCTCTACGCCGGAAGCTGGAGCGCCTGGAGCAATACGCCGGGACTGCCCGCGCGCCAGGGCGCCGAGCCCTGAGGCCTGGGCAGGTTCTTCAGTCGGGCGCCTGCACCACGCGTCCGATCTCTTCGTCCGCGGGCACGTTATCGGCATCGAGTTCGCTCGCATCGCTCAGGTCGATGCCGGTCTCCTCTTCGAGTTCGTCGGGCGCCGAGCTTTCGGGATCATCGTAGCCTTCGGTCGCCAGGCTGTTGTCGGCGTCTTCTATGGCCGAGAGCGTCGCGGTCTTGGGAGGTGTCGGGACAGCGGATTTCATATGGGGTTTCCTGAGGTTGCGCGGACGGCGTCCGGGAGAAATGGAATCCCATGCTGCCCCTCATCGGCCGCGGACGCAATGCCCGCGAAGCCGGACTGGCGTGGGAATCGGCCTGCGTCCGAGTGCTCGTGGCCGTGCTCGCCGTCATGGTCGTGATCGTGGTCGTGACCGCCATGCGCGAGCATGCTGACCACGGTGACGAGCGCGATCCCGGCGATCAGCCAGGCGATCTGCGCGGCCGTCTGGCGCGCGGGTAGCTGCTTCTGCAGCTGCGGGATCAGGTCGGCCAGCGCGACGTAGACGAAACTGCTGCCCGCGAGCACCAGGAAGTACGGCAGCAGGCCGTGCAACCGGTCCACCAGCCACCAGCCGACCACGCCGCCGAGCACGGTCATCGTGCCCGCGAGCGACACCTTGATGAGCGCGACGCGCGAATCCGACGAGGTCTGCCGCAGCACGACCAGGTCGCCGATGTGATGGGGCACCTCGTGCGCGAGCACCGCCAGCGCAGCCACCAGCCCCAGGCGGATGTCCGCGATGAACGCGGACGCGATCAGGATCCCGTCGCCGAAGCAGTGCACGCTGTCGCCGGTGAGCACGGTCCAGCCGCCGATGCGCGGCGGATGGGCATGGTGCGCATGCGCGTGTCCGTGCGCATGTCCGTTCTCGTTGCCGTGGGTGTGGTCGTGGGCGTCGACGTCGATGTGGTGATGCTCGTGGCCATGGTGCCAGAGCTCGGCCTTGTCGAGCAGGAAGAAGAACACCAGGCCGAACAGCAGCACCGCGAACAGCCGTGACGGCTCGACGCCGCCTTCGAAGGCCTCGGGCAGCAGGTGCATGAAGGCCGTCGCGAGCAGGGCGCCGGCCGCGAGGCTCAGCAGATGCTGCGGGTTGACGCCGCCGCTCCCGGTGCGCACGCCCACGCGCATGAGCAGCGCGGCGATCCAGACGCTGCCGGTGCCGGCGGCAAGGGTGGCGACGATGATGGCCAACAGGTCCATGAATACTCTTCTCTGACAAAAAACAAAGCCGTCCATCGGACGGCTTTCGGGGGGAAAGCGACTGGATGCCGCTGACCGTATCGGACTGCGTCAGGCGACGCCGTTGGCCTTGAACCAGGCGACCGCGCGACGCCATCCGTCTTCGGCCGGCTCCTTCACGTAGCTCGGGCGGTAATCCGCGTGGAACGCGTGACCGGCTTCCGGATAGACGACGAACTGCGAAGCCTTGGCTGCGGCCGAGCCACCGGCAAGGGCCGCTTTCATCTTATCAACCGTGTCAAGCGGGATTCCCTGGTCCTTGCCGCCGTAGAGGCCGAGCACCGGCGCCTGGATCTGCGCGGCGACGTCCACCGGATGCCGCGGCGTCAGCTCGCTCGGCTGGCCGACCAGCCGGCCGTACCAGGCCACGCCGGCCTTGACCTTGCCGGTGGTCGCATACAGCCAGGTGATGCGCCCGCCCCAGCAGAAGCCGGTGATGCCGGCTTTCGAGACATCGCCGCCGTTGGCCGCGGCGTATGCCAGCGCGCCGTCGAGGTCGGCCATCACCTGCGCGTCGGGCACCTTGGAGACGATCTCGCTCATCAGCTTCGGGATGTCGGTGTAGCCCTTGGCATCGCCCTGGCGCGCGAACAGGTCCGGCGCGATCGCCATGTAGCCGAGCCTGGCGAAACGGCGGCACGTGTCGGCGATGTACTCGTGCACGCCGAAGATCTCCTGGATCACCAGGATCACCGGCAACCCGGTCTTGCCCGCGGGTGCCGCCGCATAGGCCGGCACGTCGAAGCCGTTGACGCTGAACTTGACCGCGCCGGCCTTCAGTCCCTCGGACGAGGTCGTGACGGCGGTCTGCGCCGAGATCGGCAACGTCGACGCGGCGTAGCCGACGCCGAGCGCGGCCTTGAGCGCGGTGCGACGTGTCGCGCCTGCGCCCGTGCTCTCGCCGGGACGCAGCGAATCGAAATCGGCCCGCAGGTCGGACGTGCTCCGGCTGTCCGGGCGGTGGTCTTCGGGAAGGGACATGATGGCTCCAGTGGTGGTGTCGTGAATGATGCCCGGCATCAGGTGGCGGGCTTGTCGCTCGGCGTCGCGATGTTGCGCCGCAGTTCGTCGCTCAGCGGCAGGCCGATCGGCAGGTTCTTCGGCGGGATCGGGCCGAGGAACCACTTGTTGTAGAGCTTCTCGAAGTCGCCCGACTTCATCAGCCCGACGATCACGCCGTCGACCAGCGCCTTGAACTGCGGATCGTCCTTCGGCAGCATGCACGCGTAGGGCTCGACCTGAAGCGCCTCGCCGACGACTTCGAGCTCGGCCGGGTTCTTCGAATTCGAACGCAGGCCGTAGAGCAGGATGTCGTCCATCGCGAACGCCGTCGCGCGGTCGCTCTCCACCAGCAGCAGCGCATCGGCATGGTCCTTGGCCGCGAGGATGTCGATGTCGAGCTTCTTCTCCTCGTTGTACTTGCGCACGACGAGCATGTTGGTGGTGCCGGTGGTGATAGCGACCTTCTTTCCCTTGAGGTCGGCATAGTCCTTGACGGCGGCCGTCTTCTTCACGAGCAGGCGCGTGCCGGTGTAGAAATGGTTGACGGCGAACGAGACGTCCTTGCCGCGCGCGCTGTTGTTGGTGGTCGAGCCGCATTCGACGTCGATCGTCCCGTTGGACAGCAGCGGGATGCGGTTCTGCGACGTGACGGCCATCCAGGCCACCTCCAGGTCGGGCTTGCCGAGCTTCTGCCTGACCGCCGCGACGATCGCGTTCGACAGGTCGACCGAGAAGCCGATCGGCTTGCTCGGACCGTCGAGGTAGCTGAACGGCACCGACGACTCGCGATAGGCCATCGTGATCTTGTTCGACGAGGCGATCTTGGCCAGCGTGTCGGCGGCCTGCGCGCCGGTGGCGGCGGACGCCGCCAGCGCGACGGCGATCGGGAGAACGGAGAGTTTCATGCGA
>JAKONL010000245.1 GCA_022701965.1 Burkholderiaceae bacterium
CAGTCGCGCCAACTGACGCAGGCCGAACTCGGCGAACGACTCGGCGTCAACCAGAAGCGCATCGCCCGCATCGAATCGGCGCCGGGCGTCACCAGCTTCGACCAGATCTCCCGCCTGGTCGCGCTCATGGGCCATCGGCTGGTGCTCGAGGAAATGCCCGCCGCCGAGGCGGCACCCGCCGCCCCCGCGCAAGGCGGCGCGTCATGGTGAGCCCGAAGAAACGCGGCCGGGGTGCCCGCCACCCGCATCCGCTGGTGGTGTGGGCCAACGGACAGATCGTCGGCGAGTGGACGGTGCGCGAAGGCGAGCATCGCTTCCAGTACGCGGACGAGTGGATCGCCTCCCCCGCCGCGCGCCGCCTGTCGCTGTCCCTGCCGCTGACACCGGGCAACGTGCCGCTGCGCGGCCCGGTCGTGCAGAACTATTTCGACAACCTGCTGCCCGACAACGACAGCATCCGGCGCCGCCTGCAGGGCAGGTTCGCCACCGCGAACACCGAAGCCTTCGACCTGCTGACGGCCATCGGCCGCGAGTGCGTGGGCGCGGTGCAGCTGCTGCAGCCCGGCGCGCAACCGGTGGGTTTCGACCGCATCGAGGCCGAGGCGCTCGACGATGCGGGCGTCGAGCGTGCGATCAATGCGGCGCTCGCCACCGGCCGCGTGCTGGGCCAGCGCGACGACGACGAATTCCGCATCTCCATCGCCGGTGCGCAGGAGAAGACCGCGCTGCTGCGGCGAGGCGACGGCTGGTTCCGACCGCTCGGTGCCACGCCGACCACGCACATCCTCAAGCTGCCGCTCGGCCTGGTCGGCAACCTGCAGGCCGACATGCAGCAGTCGGTCGAGAACGAATGGCTCTGCTCGCGCGTGATGACGGCCTTCGGCCTGCCGACCGCGCATTGCGAGATGGTCACGTTCGGCGCACGCAAGGTGCTGGCGGTGCGACGCTTCGACCGGGCGCCGCAGAACATCGGCACCGAAGGGGAATGGATCGCCCGCCTCCCGCAGGAGGACTTCTGCCAGGCGCTCGGCAGGCCCGGCGCGCAGAAGTACGAGACCGACGGCGGCCCCGGCATGCGCGACATCCTGCGCGTGCTCGACGCCAGCGCCAACGCGCTGGCCGACAAGACCGCCTTCGTGAAGGCGCAGATGGTGTTCTGGCTGCTGGCCGCGACCGACGGCCACGCGAAGAATTTCTCGATCTTCCTCGAGCGTGGCGGTGGCTACCGGCTCACGCCCTTCTACGACGTGCTCTCGGCCTGGCCGATCATCGGCGGCGGTGCCAACCAGCTGGCCCGGCAGAAGGCCAGGCTCGCGATGGCGCTGCGTGCGAAGAGCGCGCACTGGGGCCTGGCCGACATCCAGGCGCGACACTGGGACGGCGTCGCCAAGCTGGCCGGCCTGGGCGATGCGCGCGCGCTGTGCGACGAGCTGTCCGACCAGTTGCCGGGCGTGCTGCGCACCGTCGAATCGGAACTGCCGCCGGACTTTCCGCCCGCGCTCGCCCAGGCGATCTTCGACGGCATGAGGACGACCGCACAGCGCCTGCTCGACACCGCGCCCGCCCCTGACACCCCATGAAAAAAGACACCATCGAACCGTTCTTCGCCACGCTGCAGGCGGCCAACCCGACACCGGAAACCGAGCTCGAGTACGACTCGCCGTTCGAGCTGCTCGCCGCCGTGCTGCTGTCGGCACAGGCCACCGACGTCAGCGTGAACAAGGCGACACGCAGGCTCTATCCGGTCGCGAACACGCCGCAGGCGCTCCTCGACCTGGGGCAGGAAGGCCTGGAGGGCTACATCAGGACGATCGGCCTCTACCGCAGCAAGGCCAGGCACCTGATCGAAGCCTGCCGCATGCTGGTCGAGCAGCACGGCGGCGAGGTGCCGCGCACGCGCGCCGAGCTCGAGGCGCTGCCGGGCGTCGGCCGCAAGACGGCCAACGTGGTGCTCAACGTGGCCTTCGGCGAGCCGACGATGGCCGTCGACACGCACATCTTCCGCGTCTCCAACCGCACCGGGCTGGCGCCGGGCAAGACGCCGCTCGCGGTCGAACTCAAGCTGGAGAAGCGCGTGCCGCCGGCCTACCGGCTGCATGCGCATCACTGGCTGATCCTGCACGGACGCTACGTCTGCGTGGCACGCAAGCCGCGCTGCTGGGAATGCGCGGTGGCGCCCTACTGCGACTTCAGGCCCAAGACGCCGGCGCCGGCATAGCGCTTGTCGGTGAGCGTGCCGAGGAAGGCGACGAGCGCATCGATGTCCTCCTCGCTCAGCGCCGGCGTGCTGCCGGCCTTGCGGTTGAGCGGCGTGCTGACGATGTTGACGTTGCCGCGCATCGCCGCGGGCAGGTCGTCGAACACCGGATGCCTGCCGTACCAGTCCGCCGGCTGCGTCGAGCGCGTCGCGTAGAAACGCACCGCGTCACGCAGCGAGGTGAAGACGCCGTTGTGCATGAAGCGCTGGCGCACCGCCACGTTGCGCAGGCTCGGCGTGCGAAAGTAGCCGCACCAGGCTTCGCTTTCGGGCCATCCGCGCGCCTGCGCGGTGCGGCACAGGCCGAGATCGAAGACCTCCGGGCGCGCATTCGCGGGCAGCTTGCGGTTGCGCGGAACGCCCAGCGCCTCGTAGCCGAAATCCGTGAACAGCGAGCGCACCGGATTGGTCGACGTCACGCTCACGCTGTGGCAGGAGGCGCAATTGCCCTGGTCCGGATTGCGGAAGATCGCGAGCCCTTGCCGCTCCTGCGCGCTCAGCGACGGCTTGCCGCGCAGCGATTCGTCGAAGCGCGAATCGAAGGGCGACAGCTCGTCGCTCTGCAGGTAGGCCTCGAGGCTGGCGCCGAAGGCCTTGAGCGCACGCTCCGGGTCGTCGAGCACGCCGGTGCCGAACTGCGCCTCGAAGGCGTCCCGGTAGCCCGAATCGTTCAGCCGGCGGGCGGCCGCGCGCGGCGAGCCGAGGTTCATCTCGTGGCGCGCCAGCAGCGGTTCGCGGGATTGCGCGGCCAGCGTGTCGGCGCGGCCGTCGAGCATCAGGCCGCCGAACGGGGCCGGCACCTGCGCGTCGTCGTCCTGGTAGAAGTAGAGCGGCGGCAGGTAGCGCGCGTAGGTCAGCGAAGGCGGATTCCGCGTGCCGAGCCGGGCACGGATGCTCCCTCCGGCGACGCCGTCGCGTCCGCCGTTGAAGGCGGTGAAGCCCCGCGCCGGGTCGTGGCAGCTCGCGCAGCTCGTTCCCCGGGGTTGCGACAGCCGGACGTCGCCGAACAGCTGCTTTCCCAGCGCCACGCGTTCGGACGCCGGCTGCGCGAGCGGCCGCGCCGCGGGCACGATGGCCGCGTACTGCGGCGTGTCCCCGACACGGCCGACGACCCGGGGCGTCTCGCCGTCCGCCGCCCGGACGCCGGACGCGCCGGTCGCACCGGCCACCAGCGTCGCGACGGCCAGCAGGACGCCGCCCCATCGGCCGCGCAGCGTCATGGCGCGAGGAAACCGGTCTTGTCGCAGCTGATCTTCGAGCCCGCGGGCACGCAGGTGGTGAGCAGCTTGCCGTCGCGCGTGTAGGCCTTGTAGAGCCAGGGCGAGCCGGTGCCGGCGCGCTCCATCATCATGAAGCCGAAGGTGTTGGTGTGCGTGATGCGGTCGAGCACCACGCCCGGCGCCGGCGTCAGGCCGGCCGGGAACGGGTCGGGCAGGTTCACGTCGACGTTGTCGCCGCCGTTGCCGGTCACGAAGGTCGCCGGATGGGCACTGCTGAAGTTGAGCGCCTGGAAGTCGTGCACGTGGCCGTGCAGCGCGATCTTCACGCCGTCGGGGTAGTAGGCGACCGGATTGAGCGAGCGCATGACCGCCTGCAGCCCGTTGTTGCCCGGCGCCGGCGAGCCGCCGGCGATCGGCGCGAAGGCCAGGATCGGGTGATGGTTGGCGAACAGCGAGGTCTTCGTGGTGTCGGCCACCAGGTTGGCGACCGTGCGGAACTGCGACTGGTAGATCGGGAACTTGAAGTCGCTCGCGCCGAAGGCCGAGGTGCCGGCCTTGGCCGAATCGAAGATCACGACCTGCGTGTCCTTGCCGAGGGCCACCGCGTAGGGCTCGCTGAAGTTGGCGGTGTTGTCGTTCGACGGGCTGTCGCAGCTGAGCGTCGCGCCGTAGCCGCGCACGTCGAGGAAGCGCATCCAGCCCTGCCCGGCACGCGCGCATTCCTCGTGGTTGCCGCGCGCGAAGACCCACGGTGCCGCCGCCAGCAGCGACGCCGCCGGCTTGAAGAGGTCGGCCTCCCAGGTGTCCCAGCCGTAGCCCCACGCGCTGTCCCTGCAGCCGGCGATGTCGCCCGGGCAGGCGTTCTCGCGGTAGTGGTAGTCGCCGATGTGCATGACCAGGTCGGGCTTCATCGCGGCGATCGTCGCCGCGATGGTGGCGAACGGCCAGGCGGTGCCGTCGTTGCAGGCCTGGAAGGCGTTGTCGGCCTTCTTCATGCGGCAGCCGGTGTCGGCGAGCACGGCGATGCGCTGCGGTTCGGATTTCGGCAACGGCAGCAGGCGGCCGGCGACGCTCGCGGCCGTCGTTCCGCTCTTGAGCAGGGTCTCGCAGGTCGTGACCGGGAACGCCGAAGGCTTGGAGTCGGCCGGGTCGCTCGCCGTCGTGCGCAGGGCGGCCGTGCCGGCGGCGGCGCGCACGGTCATCACGGTCGCGACGCCGTCGACGGCGATCGTCGGGCAGCTGTCGGCCGAGGTGATGGCCCGCGCGACGGCCTGGCCGTTCGGGCCGATCGCCACCCAGGCCGACTTGACGCGGCTGTCGGTGGTGTCGCCGACCGACGTCGCACCGTCGCCGCCGCAGGACGCGAGGACGGCCGCGGCGGCCAGGGCGGAAAGAACCGGCAGCGACGGGGTCGCGCGCAGGAAGGGACGTTGCATCGGGAAAGCCTCTGGATTGTTGTGGTTGGGGCGGGCCGGATGCTGGCAGGCGTGTGTGACGCGGCCGTGTCGGACCTACCCCTCGATCCGCATCCACTCCCCGAAGGCGATGGCCCGCCGTGGCCACTCGGCCGCGATCACCGGGCAGTCCACCCCGTCGCGCAGCAGCAGCACCGCGCGCATCACGCCCGAGTGCGTGACCCAGAGCGTGTCGCACGCCGACGCCTGCCAGTCGTTCCAGGCCGCTTCGACGCGGCGCATGAACAGGCGCACCGTCTCTCCATCGACGCCGACGCGGCCATCGGCGAAATCGTCGGTCCAGGCGTCGATCTCGCCGCGATCGATGCCGGCCCAGAGGCGCCCTTCCCAGGCGCCGAAATCCATCTCGGCCAGTCGCGCATCGCGCAGCGCGGGCCGCAGGTCCGGACGCAGGCGGCCGACGGCATCGGCCAGCCGGGCGCAGCGCTGCAGCGGCGACGTGCGCAATTCGATGCCGGGCGGCAGCAGCGGCGCGATCGCCTCGGCGACCGCCCGCGTGGACTCCGGGGTGCAGGCCAGGTCGGTCTGCCCGTAGCAGAGTCCGGACTCGGCCACGACGGCCGGATGGCGCAGCAGCCAGAGCGTGCTCATCGCCAGGCTGCGACCGCGAGATAGATCGCGAGCTCGCTCAGTTGCTGGGTGGCGCCCAATCCGTCGCC
>JAKONL010000274.1 GCA_022701965.1 Burkholderiaceae bacterium
CTCAGCCTGTCGCTGGCGCCGGGCGACGGCCTGCTCATCACCGGGCCGAGCGGCTGCGGCAAGAGTTCGCTGCTGCGTGCGATGGCCGGACTCTGGCGGACCGGCAGCGGCGCGGTGCGCCATCCGCCGCTCGACGAGATGTTCTTCCTGCCGCAACGCCCCTACATGCAGGTCGGCTCGCTGCGCAGCCAGCTGCTCTATCCGGGAACGGCGAGCGGAGAGGAGCCGGTCGACGACGCGCGGCTGAAGGAGATTCTCGACGAGGTGCAGCTCTCGGAGCTGGTGGAACGCGTGGGCAGTCTCGATACGCAGCAGGACTGGGAGAAGCTGCTGTCGATGGGTGAGCAACAGCGCCTCGCGTTCGCGCGCGTGCTGGTGCGACGGCCCAAGCTGGTCATCCTCGACGAGGCCACCAGCGCGCTGGACAGCCGCAACGAGGCCAAGCTCTACCGGCGCCTGCAGGATGCCGGCGTGACGGTCATCAGCATCGCGCACCGGCCTGCGGTGCTGCGCTACCACACGCACGTGCTGCACCTGAGCGGCGGCGGCGTGTGGGCGCTGGTGGAAGCGGCCGACTACCGCTTCGACAACGAAACCGACGACGAAGGCGATGCGGAACGGGTCGCGTCGCCTGTCGCGTCGGTCGCCTGATCATTTCGTATCGGCGGAGATCACTGTGATGGTCCCCTTGCCCTGGCAGGTCTTGCAGGTCGCGCCGACTTCGTCGTGGCCGACGCCGTCGCATCCCGGGCAGGGCACTTTTTCGCCCGCAGGATGACCCTCCGGAAGCCGGGCGTCGGTCTGCGAAGCGGGCGAGGTGTCGATGGCGGCGCCGGGATCCTCTTCGCCGGTGACCGATTCGGTGGGTGGTGCAGAAGGTGGCGTGGTGTTCGAGGACATCGATCTTCTCCTGGTGATTTCGTGAAACGGGTGTTGGGACTGGAAGGCCTGCATGGACGATGACCGACGTATCGCGTCGACGATCGATACGCTCCTGGGTACGCGTGCCGCGTCGACGTCGATCTGCCCTTCGGAGGTCGCACGCGCGCTCGCAGATGACGAGGCCGCGTGGCGCGCGCTCATGCCGGCAGTCCAGCGGGTGGCCGCCGAGATGGCGGCAGCAGGCCGGCTTCGTGTCACGCGAGGTGACGTCGAAGTCGACGCGATGTCCGCAGGCGGGCCCATACGGTTGAGACGACCTCGTTGAGCCGGCGAATTCGCCATCTGGACGTGACCGACGCTAGATCGCACCGACTGAAGCGGACCCGCCGGAATCGCCCGGCGAGCCGTCGATGACATCGCCTTCGATGGAGGCGTACCAATCGGCATAAGGCGTGTTTCGTGCCATGTGGCGGTTGAGATCGGGTGCGCCGTCGCTCCACCAGACGGGACCGCGTTCACCGAGGGCCCGCTTGGCGTCGTCGACCTCCATGCGTGCACGACGCACCATCTCGGCATCGTTCGTTCGACCGCCGATGCCGACGGCACGCCGCGCCCGCATCAGACGGTCGACGAGGCTTTGCCTGACGGCATCATCGAGCCCGGGATTGGCGGTGCGCCAGAGGCGCCCGCGCACCACGATGTACCGGCCGTCGGGCGTGCGAGGCGGGGTTCCGGCATGCGACATGTTCCGGACTCCTCCGCCCATCGAGAGTCTCAGTCGCGTGCGCGCGCCGCGTTGCGCAGGTCGCGGATCTGGTCGTGGTTGCGCTGGGCGCCATCGGCCTGCTTCTGCACCACGGCTCGGACATCGGCCGGCAGGCTCTGTTTGAGCGCCTTGCGATAGCGTGCGATGGCACTGTCCTCGCCACGTTCGCAGGATTCGAGGATCGACAGTTCGCTGTCCGCGCCCACGGTGCCCTTGACCTGCACCCAGCCGCGATGCAGCGCGCCGGCGACGGTCCCGCCGTCGGCCGGCTCGCCGCCGTATTTGCGGATCAGCGGAATCAGTTCATCGCCTGCCTGGCGGCAACCGTCGGCACGGCTGGAAAACAGCTGCTTCGCATTCGCCGTCTCGACCTGTTCCGCACAGGTGCGGAAACCATATTCGCCGTCGCGCGAATTCTCCAGCAGATCGTTCAGGACATCGACGACATCGTCGTTCGACAGGTCCTTATGGCTCACGATGTCGCTGCCGTTGGCCTGCGTGCCATAGTAGGTCTCGTCGGCACGGTCCCACGCGGCACGGGTCGCCGGACGGGCGTCGGCCCAGCCGAGGGTGGAACTGCCACGTCGCGTCTCCCATTCGCTCGCCAGTGCGGGCTCGACGGTGTCGAAATCCGTACCGCGTTGCGCGCGGCCGGACCAGCCGAGCTCGTAGGCCGGTGCGTAGTCGTCATAGGAGCGACCCGACTCGACATACGTCTCCTTGGTGTAGTTCTCGCGCCAGTAGGCCTCCTCGGTCGTCGGATTCACACCTTCGGCGACCGCCTTGCCGCCGAGTCCGCCCGCGACCGCGCCGGCCACCAGGCCGACCACCGTGCCGACCGGACCCACCACCGAGCCTGCCGCGGCACCGGCGAGCGCGCCGCCCGTGGCGCCGAGGCCGGTTCCGACCGGATGCGCGCCGGGTGCGCCTGTGATCGGATCGCGATTGGGTTCGCCGTTGCCGAGTTTGCCGTTGTCTGTTGCCATGGAAAGTCTCCTGTGGAATGCCTGCACGAGGCGGGAAAGCGAAAGGGCAACATGGAACGCGATGCGGGACATGCCTGTCGTCGGGGTGTCAGATTCCGCGTAGGCCTGCGGCGCGCTGCGCCTACAAGCGGCGGTATCGCGAGTGGCTAGGTTGAAGTTTTTCCAAAGGCTCACATGACCGACTCCAAGACCGATCAGAACAACACTCCCGCCGGCGTCCAGCCGGACCGCATCGACGTGTCGTCGGAAGCCGCCGTCGGCGAATGGGCCAGGAAGCTCCAGGTGACGAGCATGCAGATCACCGATGCCGTGGCCGAGGTCGGCGACCTGGCGACCGAGGTCGAGATGCATCTCAAGGGCACGCGCAGCACGACCAACAGCGACCGCACCGACGAGGTCGACAAGCTGTGAGTGGCGTGGAATCGAACGAGAGCGCGGCATGAGGATCGCGTGCCTCGCCTGGGGTTCGCTGCTGTGGAAGACCGGTCCGTTGAAGACGGCTTCCGAGTGGCATGACGACGGACCTGACCTCCCGATCGAGTTCGCGCGCGTCAGCGACAAGGGTGAATTGTCGACCGTGATCCGGGAAGGATCGGCGCCGCAACGGACGTGGTGGGCGCTGCTAGACACGAAAGACATCGACGCGGCGCGCGAAATGCTTCGGGAGCGCGAGCAGATCGCGCAGGAGCATCCGGAGTGGCTCGGAAGCCTGCCCTCCGGCATCGACTATCCCTGCGCGACCGCCATAGGCGAATGGCTCGCGCGTCACGATCTGGATGCCGTGGTCTGGACGGCGCTTCCGCCGAGGTATGCCGACGAGGAAGGCCGGGCGCCGACGGCCGACGAGGCCGTGGACTATCTCGACGGCCTGTCCGGCGACACACGCAGCCATGCGCAAGACTATGTCCGCCAGATACCGCCGTCCCTGGCCACGGCCCATCGCGGCGCGATCGAGACGCGGCTGGGCTGGACGGCCTACGTCCCCTGACGGGTCGTCTGCGAGTCCGTAACTCGTTCAGCCGCCGAGACTGATGCCGGCGGCGCGGCTCGCGGTCAGGTGAGCCCGGGCACGCTCGGCCAGCGCCATCTCGCCAGGCGTCGCTGGCGTGAAGGTGTCGACCTGCAGCGGCTGGCCGTGGGAGTCCAGCGCCACGAACACGATCAGGCATTCGGTGGTCTTGCGCATGCCGCCGCCCTTGAGGTCGCCGCTTCGCACCTCGACCGAGATGTTCATGCTCGTCTTGCCGGTATAGGCGAGCCGGGCTTCCACCTCGACCATGTCGCCGATGCCGATCGGACTGTGGAAGCGGATGCTGCCGATGAACACCGTCACGCAATAGCGTCGCGACCAGCTCGTCGCGCAGGCATAGCCGGCCTCGTCGATCCATTTCATGACGGTGCCGCCGTGCACCTTGCCGCCGAAATTGACGGTGCTGGGTTCGGCGAGAAAGCGCAAGGTGATGGAAGACATGGTGGGCTCGCGGTTGTTTTCGGAATTATCCGGATAATTCCTGGAGGTCAGGAGACAAGACATCGCCTTGCGATGCCGGCCGCGAGGCCAGAAGACCCAGAACCAAGGATGCCCAGATGAGTGTGATTACGACGATCGAGGACCTGCGCGTGCTGGCCGAGAAGCGCGTCCCGCGCATGTTCTACGACTACGCCGATTCCGGTTCGTGGACCGAGGGCACCTACCGTGCGAACACCGACGACTTCAAGAAGATCAAGCTGCGCCAGCGCGTGGCGGTCAACATGGAGGGCCGCAGCACCGCCGCGCCGATGGTCGGCCAGATGGCGAAGATGCCCGTCGCGATCGCGCCGGTGGGCCTCACCGGCATGCAGCATGCCGACGGCGAGATCCATGCTGCGCGTGCGGCGGAGAAGTTCGGCATCCCTTTCACGCTGTCGACCATGAGCATCTGCTCGATCGAGGACATCGCGCAGAACACCACCGCGCCGTTCTGGTTCCAGCTCTACATGATGCGCGACCGCGAATCGATGGCCCGCATGATCGAGCGCGCCCGC
>JAKONL010000350.1 GCA_022701965.1 Burkholderiaceae bacterium
ACCGGTTGCCTCCCCGCGCGTTCACCATGCGAAGGAGTTACACCATGGTCGACAAGCGTGACATCACACCGCCCCAAACCGACGACACGCAGGAGATGCGCGGCAACCCCTTGGGCGACAAGGGCCATTATTCCGGCGAGGAATATGACAGCCATGCGGCGATGAGCCCGGAGCAAGTCGCGGTCGGCGCGGGAGAGGGCGGTACGGCGCGCACGCCGATCGACGCCACCCACCGCCTGGGAGAAGCCATCCCCGATGAGGCCGGACGCCGCGCCCATATCAATCAGCGGACCGGCGAGGTCCATGGCAGCGGCATGGGGGCCGGCAGTGGTTCGGAAGGCGAGAATTACGACGACGACTGATCATCGGTCCGATGCTGTCCGCGTCATTGAAGCCATTTCGGCTCAAACAGTCATGTACCGCATGTCTTCATTCGAAATTTTTAATATTTCTCTCCCGTCTCCGTTGAAGTATTTAGGAGATAATTCGTAGAATGGACCAAGTTGCCGCCGTAGTGGAGGCATGCGTGATTGTGGCTCTGTGATACAGTAATTAGTGCTGCCAACGACTGCTCCACATAGGGGTGGACGGTTATCCGGTTTATTTACCGGGTACATGGCGGAGGTGTCGATGCTGGCGAATGCATCCGTATCGCGCGATTATGTGGCAGGTATTCCAACAGGAAGTTCTGGTCCTGCCTGCGACATGCTCGACGATCTGTTCTCCGTCGATCGCTTTACGGCAGACGTCAATATCGCACTGTCCCGACTTGCCGGTTATCTGGGCGATCGATCGGTGCGCGGGCTCACATTGACGGATCCGGCCTTGGTCATGGCGGCCGCGAGCAAGCTGACCCGGAATGATAGCGTCGTCGACGCGGCGATGCATAGCGAGCGTCTCGCCGCGATCCTCGATCTCTATGCGCGCACCGGTATCCCCGTCTATTCGCCCGGCTATATGGGGCGGCAGTTTTCCGGCCCGCTGCCGGTCAGCGCGGTAGTGGATCTGGCCAGCGCCATTCTGACGCAACCCGCCTCCTTCTACGAGGCGGGGCCGCTACCCAGCGTCGCCGAGCGGATCATGGGCGAGGAACTCAACCGCTATCTTGGCCTGCCCGCCGACCGGTTCACCATGGTCACCACCTCCGGCGGCTCACTCGCCAATCTGACCGCGTTGCTCGCCGCGCGGGGCCAACGCTATCCGGATGTCTGGACCGACGGTCTCGCCGGGCTCGACCGCCATCCGGCGATCGGGGTGGGCGAGGACTCGCACTACAGCGTCCAACGGGCGGCCGGGGTGCTGGGACTGGGTGAGGCGCAGGTCGTGCGCCTGCCGCTCGACGCCGCGCGGCGGATCGACCCGGCCCGCGCGGCGACCGCGCTCGATGCCGCCGCCGCGCGCGGACTCGATGTCTTTGCGCTGGTCGCCACGGCGGGGACCACGCCGGTCGGTGCGATCGATCCGCTCGGCGCGCTCGCTGACCTCGCCGCCGAACGCGGCCTGTGGCTTCATGTCGATGCGGCGCATGGCGGCGGGATGATCGTGTCGGACCGGCTGCGCCATCGCATGGCCGGGATCGAGCGGGCCGACTCGATCGCATGGGACGCGCACAAGACGATGTTCGTACCCGCCGCCTGCACGATGCTGTTCTATCGGGAACGCGACCACGCCCATGCCGCCTTCCGCCAGGAGGCGAGCTATGTCTTCGAAAAGGCTCCCGATCGCTACACCGAGTTCGACGCGGCCGAGAAGAATTTCGAATGCACCAAGCGGCCCATGATCATGACGCTGTGGGTGCCATGGGCCTTGTACGGACCCGCGCCCTTTGCCGAAAAGATCGAGGGGCTGTGCGACATGGCGGTCGAGGTCCACGCGATGTTGCGCGCGCAGCAGGACTTCGTGCCGCTGCACCGGCCGGACAGCAACATCCTGTGCTTCCGCTATGTGCCGGCACGAAGGATGGACGCCGCCACGCTCGGCGCGTTGCAGGGCGAGATTCGCAACCGCGTGCGTGCGCGCGGCCATTTCTTCATTTCCAAGGTCGATCTCGACGGGCAGCCGGTGCTCCGCCTGGTGTTCATGAACCATCTCGTCACCACCGAGCATGTCGGTTTGCTGCTCGAGGAGATCCGTACCGTGGCGGAAATGATCCTGGAGGAACAGGCATGACGATCGCCGTCGCTGAACGACCTATCGAAGAACGGGCCGTGACACCGGTCGGGCCCGAACAGGCCGCGACCGTGATCGGCGCAGCGGAACTAAGGCCCCGCGACCTGGCCTCCGTCCCCCGGCTGCCCTCCTTCCTGTGGAAGATTCGCGCCGTGGAAGCGATGGCGGGCCGCCCCTTCGCCGCGCTTCATGCCGAGGTGCAGGATGCACTGGTGCTGCGGCGGCTGGAGCAGATGGTCGCCACGCTGCGCCTCAATCCAGCCTGGGCGGATCGGCTGGCGGGCGCGGGCGTCGCCGGACGGCTGGAGGATTTCGCGCAGTGGCAGGCGATCCCGATCGCCGACAAGCCGGAGATACGCGACCTGTATATGGGGGCGCGGCGCGGCCTGGTCGTGCCGCTCTCGCAGGGCGGCTTCCAGATGGTCGCCAGTGGCGGCACGAGCAGCGGGGAGCCGCTGGAGACGATCTATTCGCTACGCGAACTGCAGGACACCTATGAACTCGCGGGCGAATTCATGGGCCGGCATCAGCTCGCGCGGTTCTTCGGCACCGGCGCACCGGCATGGGTCGCGACGAGCCTGGCGGACTATCAGATGTGGAGCAGCGGGACGATGGTGGGCGGCGTGCTGTCGCGCATCCCGGGCATCAATTATGTCGGCGCCGGGCCGATCGGCAAGCCGGTCTATGAGCATTTCCTCCGCTATGAGGGGCCCAAGGCGTTCATGGGCATCACCGCCGGCATCGCGCGGCTGAGCGAGATGGGCGCCGACCTGGACGAGGCGACGCGCCGGTCACTGAAGGTCGCGCTCTATGGCAGCGGCGTGCTGCCGCCGAGCCAGCATGACGCCTTGCGCGCCGTGTATCCCGATATCGCCATCCTCAGCTATTTCGCGGCCACCCAGGCGGAGACGATCGGCCTGCAACTCGATCCGGACAGTCCATGGCTGGCGACGGTGCCCGGCCTCCACCTGGTCGAGATCGTCGACCAGCAGGGGCGCTGGGTCGACATCGACGAGGAAGGCGAACTGGTGGTGACGCGGCTCCACGCGCATGAGGCGCCGCTGCCGCGCCTGCGCATCGGCGACCGGGTGATCCGCCGCTCGCCGCTGGCGACCGACGCGCTGAACACCATGCGGTTCGACTTTGCCGGCCGCAGTGGCGACGTCATCCATCTGGGCGACAGCCAGGTGTCCGCCGTCCGCGCGCTCGCCCGATTGACCGAGGCGCTTCGTCCCTTCGGCCTCGACCTCGATCGCAGCGCGCAGGCGGTGCAGTTCGTCAACGACCGCCCGGCGCGACGACTGACCCTGATGGTCGAGACCGGTTCGGTGGCGGTCGGGATCGCGCCCGAGATCGTCGAGCGGCTGTTCGCCGAGGCGATGATCGGCGCATTGTCGTTGTTCAACCAAGGCGAAGCGCATCTCGGCTTCGTCGTCGCCACCGGATATCGCTTCGCGATCCGGCTCGTCGCCCCCGGATCGCCCGAGGTCCAGCGTACCGCAGTCGGCAAGACGCCGCTGCTGCGCGATCGTTTCTGAGCAAGGAGCGTCATGTCATTTACCGCCCCACCGCCGGTCAACATCCTGGTCACCCTGGATTCGATCGCCGCCTTGTCGCTTGGGACGCTGGAGGACATGATCTTCCTGACCGACGATGCCTGGTGCAGCCAGGACAAGGGTACGAGCCGGCCGATCACCGCCTGCGCGCCCGGTCAGACCATCCGCTGGCGGATCACCGCCGTCGATGTCCAGACCCCGGCACTGATCGCCGGCATCACCTTCCTGCCCGAGGCGGCCTCGCCCGATCGGACGCATGGTGCCGGACTG
>JAKONL010000381.1 GCA_022701965.1 Burkholderiaceae bacterium
TCCTCGTCGGTCTCGGCGACCCAGCCGCCGCGCGCGGCCTCGTAGCGGTGGCGCGCGCGCAGCAGCCGCGTCACGTCGGTGCCCGGCACCAAGCCGTGCCCGACCGCCAGGCAGTCGCCCTCGAGAGACCGTGTCGGCCCGCCGGCGCGCGCGAGGCCGCTCGCATCGACCGGCTGCACCTGCACGCGCAGGCCGCTCTCGGTCGTCTCGACGGTCCGCACGCCATGCCGGTACAGCACCGGCACGCCGGCCAGACGCAGCGCCGTCTGCCACCGCACACCCTGCCACAGCAGGTCGGCGCGTCCGGTCAGCGAAGGCAGCGTGCGCAGCCATTCGCCCCGGCTCGCCATGTCGACCACTGCGACCACTTCGCCGCCGGCCTTGAGGATGCCGTTGGCCACGGCCAGCAGCAGCGGGCCGCTGCCCGCCACCACGGTACGACGGCCCGGCAGGATGTTCTGCGACTTCAGCAGGATGGTGGCCGCCGCCAGGCCGATGACGCCGGGCAGCGTCCAGCCCTCGAAGGGGATCACCCGCTCGGTGGTGCCGCTGGCGACGAGCAGCGCGCGTGGCTGCCAGCTCGCCGAGCCCTGCGGCCCGACCAGATCGACGCGCAGCCCGGCGCCGATGTTCCAGACCTTGTGGCCGAAGCGGCAGTCCACGGCCGCGCCGCGCAGCGCCGCGCGCAGGTCGTCGCCCAGCCGCGCCTCGGTCGACAGCCCGATGCCGCCCTGGCGCGAGAAGCCGGCGGGCAGCGGCCGGTAGACCTGGCCGCCGGCGTCGTGGTGCTCGTCGACCAGCAGCACCGACAGGCCAAGCGCCTTGGCCTTCAGCGCCGCCTGCGCACCGGCCGGCCCGGCGCCGATGACCAGCAGATCGACCGTGCCGCCCTGCGGTTCAGTCATGGAGATGCGCCCGATGCGGCAGCGACTCGACCACCAGCCCGTCGCTCACCGGCACCTGGCAGGACGGCAGCTTGCGCGTGCCCACCCACACCAGGCATTCCTGGCACGAGCCCATCATGCAGAACAAGCCGCGCGGCAGATCGGCGCGTGGACTGCGACGAAGCTCGCGCCGGCCGGCGGCCCACAGCGCGGCCACCACGCTTTCGCCGGCGAAGGCGGCCACCGGCTGGCCGTCGAACGTGAATGTCGCGCGCGCACCGCGCTGCAGGCCGCTGGCAGCACGCAGCGGGTCGACTTCGGACGACGGGTGGGGAGGTACGGACATTGGAGGTCGAGAGCAGCGCCGGATCGACAGTAGACCGGTCGGAAGTTATTGTATACATTGCATATATAAATTCCATATTTTTTGAAGACAGATCTTGTTCTGGCACCTGTCTTGCATTCGTCAGGGCTTATTTCCATCCATCCTTCACGGAGAACATTTCGATGAAACACCTCGGCAACACAGCGCGCCGTACGCTGCTCGCAGGAACTGCGGCCGCTCTGGGCATGGCGCTGCTGGGATTGACGCCCGTGGTCTCGGCCCGCACGCTCGACGAGATCATGGCCAGCAAGAAGCTCGTGATCGGCGTCAACCCGACGTTGCCGCCGCTGGGCATCTTCAACGACAGGAACGAGATCGACGGTTTCGACGTCGACGTGGCGAAAAAGCTGGGTGAGATGCTGGGCCTGAAGACCGAGATCGTCCAGGTCGGCTCGCCCGATCGCATCCCCTTCGTCAACAGCGGCAAGATCGATGCCGTGCTCGGCGCGATGACCATCACGGCCGAGCGTCAGAAGGTCATCGATTTCACCGTGCCCCTGCACACGGAGGTGCTGGGCGTGCTCACCACCAAAAGCAAGCCCTACAAGGACTACATGGAACTCAACGACCCGGCCGTACGCCTGGTCGAGGTGCGCGGCGCTACGCCGGTCAAACTGGTGCAGGAGAAGCTGCCGAAGGCCCAATTGCTGCTGCTCGACAACTACCCCGACGCCGTGCGCGCCATCGCCCAGGGTCGTGCCGACGCGATGATCGACGTGATGGACTTCATGACCGAGCACACCGCCAAACACAAGATCGACTGGCGCATCGTCGAAGCGCCGATCGATGTGTACTTCTGCGCGATCGGCGTCCAGAAGGGCAACGATGCCCTGCGCGAGAAGCTCAGTGCGTCGATCAAGGAACTGCACCGCAACGGCTACGTCGACGAGCGCTGGAAGAAGTGGTTCGGCGGTCCCATGCTCCATGACCCGCGTACCGCGCCGACCTACAAGTAATCCATCTTGCAGTTCGACTTCACGCCGGTGCTCGACCGGCTGCCTTATCTCGTCTCCGGCGCTTGGCTGAGCCTGCAGATCGCATTTCTCGCGTTCGCCTTCGGCATGCTGATCGGTCTGGCCGGTGCGTCCATCCGCGCCTACGGGCCGGCCTGGACGCGGCGTACCGTCGGCGCCTATGTCGTGTTCTTCACCAACACGCCGCAGCTCATCCAGATTTTCTTCATCTTCTTCGCGTTGCCCGATGCAGGCATCCTGCTGTCGCCCTACCAGGCGGTATTGATCGGCATGACGCTCAATGCGGGTGCATACCTCACCGAAATCCAGCGCGCGGGCTTCGAATCGGTGCGTCGCCCCGAACTGGAAGCCGCCGAAACGCTGGGCTTCTCGCGCCTGCAGACCGTACGCTACGTGATCCTGCCGCACATCGTGCGGGTGCTGTTTCCGCCGCTTTCGAATCAGTACATCCTGATGACGCTGGGCACTTCCATGGCGGCCGTCTTCGGCGTCGAGGAGTTGACCGGCCGGGCCTACAACATCAATTCCGAGACCTTCCGCTCGATCGAGGTGTTCTCCGTGGCGGCCGTGCTCTACATCGTGATCACGCTCGTCGCCACCTTGTCGCTCGCCTTCGTCGGCAAGCGATTCTTCCGCGCCAAGATGAGGTGGTTCTGATGTGGCAGCAGATCGTCGAGGAAGCGCCGCGCTTCTTCAGCTATTACAACCTGCTGTTCTTCGCCAAGGCGCTGGGCACGACCTTCGCGCTTTCGGCCATCGGCTGCGTCGTGGGATTCACGCTGGGCTTCGTGCTGGCGGCCGTGCGGCTGAGCACGCGTCCGGCATGGCGGCCGCTGCGCGTCGCGGTGCAGCTGGTGACGGAACTGTTCCGGCGAATCCCGTTCCTCGTCACGCTGATGCTGGTGTTCTTCATCTTCCAGGGCTTCAACGCCGACCTGAGCATGTTCACGGTGGCGCTGATCAGCGTGTGCCTCATCTCCACCGCCTTCATCGCCGAGATCGTGCGCAGCGGCATGGAGTCGGTGCACCAGAACCAGTGGGACGCGGCCGTCACGCTGAACTTCGGCTACCTGCAGATGCTGCGCATGGTGATCGTGCCGCAGGCCTGGAAAATCATCCTGCCGCCGGTCTTCGGCTTCTTCGTGCTGTTCATCAAGGACACGGCGCTGGCCTCGCAGATCGGCGTCGTCGAGCTGGCCTTCGCCGGCAAGACGATGAGCAACAAGGGCTTTTCCGCGACGCTGGTGTACGGCACCGTGCTCGTGCTCTATTTCATGCTGTCCTATCCGCTCGCGCGTTTCGGCAAATACCTGGAGGCGCGTCTTGCCCCAACTCGAAATCGTTGACCTGAAGGCCGACTACGGCGCCCACACCGTCCTCGAGCGCATCAACCTGTCGGTCGAGAAGGGCGAGATCGTCAGCCTGATCGGCCCCTCGGGCTCGGGCAAGAGCACGCTGCTGCGCGTGCTGATGGGCTTGCTGCCGCCCATCAGCGGCGAAGTGCGCATCGACGGCCAGGCCCTCGACTACCGCGATCGCGCGCAGCTGCGCCGCATCCGCTCCGAGATGGCCATCGTGTTCCAGCAGTACAACCTGTTCCAGAACATGACTGTGCTCGAGAACGTGACGGTCGCCCCCATCAAGATCAAGCGCCGGCCCCGCAAGGAGGTCGAGGCCTACGCCATCGAGCTGCTGGAGAAGGTCGGCATGGGCGCCAAGCTCGCCGCCTACCCCGACCAGCTCTCGGGCGGCCAGCAGCAGCGCGTGGCCATCGCGCGGGCCCTGGCCCTGCAGCCGGCGATCCTGCTGCTCGACGAGGTGACCGCCGCGCTCGACCCCGAGCTGGTCAACGAGGTGCTCGACACCGTGCGCCTGCTCGCGGCAGATGGCATGACGATGTTCATCGTCTCGCACGAGATGGGCTTCGTGCGCGAGGTCTCGAGCAAGGTGGTATTCATGGATGCCGGCCACGTGGTCGAAGTCGGTGGTCCGCGCGACTTGTTCGAGCGGCCAAAGGAGGCACGCACGCGCGAATTCGTCGGCAAGATCTTGCGCCACTGAAAGCGTTGTCCAGGTTCCTTCGCAAGCCTCAGGTGGCGAAGTCCGAGACCATGCCATTGCTCAATCGGGACATGGTGTAGCGCCCGAGGTGGCGCAGGTGCGCAACCACCGCTTGCTCGGCCCGGGCGGCATCGCCCGCTGCGTAGGCGTCGAGGATGGCAAGGTGCTCGGCGCGATCTTCCTCGATGCGGTTGAAGGGATCGACGACCTCGAACAGCCGGCACAGCATGCGCAACTGCGCGATCGTCTCGGCCAGCATCTCGTTGCCGGAAGCGCGTGCAAACAGGCCGTGGACCTGATCGTCGGCCTGCCAGTGGCTCGAGCCTTGCTGCGTTGAGTCGAGTGCCAGGATGCTCTCGCGCAGACGTTGCACTTGGTCGGCCGGTACGTGACCGATGGCCAGCGAGACCGCCTGAGCCTCCAGACGCTCCCGCACCTGCAGGCACTGGAAATAATTCGACGCCGTGATGCGGCGCACCGCATAGGAACGCGCATTGGCACGCACAAGCAGCCGCTCGCCTTCCAGTCGCAGCAGCGCTTCGCGCAGCGGCGTACGCGACATCTTCAAGCGCTCGGCCAGCCGGCCTTCGACCAACACCTCTCCACCGGTGAGTTCGCGCTGCAGGATCAGTCGGCGAACGATGCTGTAGGCACGGTCGGTGAGATTCGAGGGATCATCGGCGCCGACTTCGACCGTGGACGAGGTCGTTCGTGTCTTCGCAGGCACGGTCCTGGCAGCCAACACCTTCGTCGGCGCGATCCCGACCGTGCGCCCCTTGGATGCACGAGCGGGCGTCGCCGGGACCGGATGCGCTGTCGGCAATGGGTCAACTGAGAGGACGGCCTTGGATCTCATATGGTTTGTTCACACACTGTATGCAATGGAATCTGGTTCTGAGCATACGGCCTGCCCGAACCGCCTGCATGACCGATCCGGCAAGCTCTCAGGGTCAGCGAGCGGCGCGTCGTGATTTCGGGAATGCATTCGGACGAATCGCCGTTTTCCCATGCGATGGGTGCAGGAAATGTCCAAGTAGGCCGAATTAATCCGCGTTGGGAAAATCCAACCAGAGTGAAGTTGGCGGACATAGCCGATGCCGTTCGACCACCCCAAGCCAGACTTCTTTCCAAGATCGTGTCTACAAGCAGAGCGTCATGCGTCGGCAGG
>JAKONL010000392.1 GCA_022701965.1 Burkholderiaceae bacterium
TTGAGCATGCCCATGCTCAGCGTCACCGTGTAGCTGGTGAACAGGTTCAGGTCTTCCTGGATGCGCTGGTCGGGGTTGTCGGGGCTGCGGTCGGTGTCGGATGTGAAGCGCGCCAGCTCCATCCGGTAGAACGCCTTGTGGGCCAGCCAGCGCGACAGGTAATGGTCGGTCATCCAGGCGCGCCAGCGCAGTTCGAGCACCTGCGTCAGGTAGAACTTGTAGACCGCGATCACGATGTAGATCAGCGCCAGCCAGCAGAAGCGCACGATCTGCTGCCAGAACACGGCCTGGTCCTTGTTCTGCAGCGCGTCGTAGAAGACGCGGTACCACTCGTTGATCTGCACCAGCATGTAGACCGCGCCGAGGTTGAGCAGCACGATGGCGAGCAGCAGGCCGCGCGCCTTCCATTTCTCGTCGGACCGGAAGTAGGGCGCGGTCAGCGAGGCGACGCGGCGCACGGTCCGTGACAGCGCGGGCTTTTCTGGGAGTGGCGAAGAGGGCATGCAGGCGCCGCGCAAGTTGCGCGCCATGGAGTCGTGGAGCGACCGATCCTAGCCACGGATGCCGCGCCCGGCTTAGGCGAAACTGAAGCCGGCCGGCTGCGCGCTGGAATCAGCGCGGATTGCTGATGCCGCTCGCCACGTGGCCCGAGGGGACGTGCCGCGACGCCGAATCGACATGGCCGGTCTGGTCGTCGAAGAAGAAGTCGGGCTCGAACTCGCGCAGGAACGGGCCTTTCTCCAGGCCGCCGAGGAACATCGCCTCGTCCACCGCGAGGCCCCAGTCCATGAGCGTGTTGATGGCGCGCTCGTGCGCCGGGGCGCTGCGCGCGGTGACCAGCGCGGTGCGGATGCGCATGCCCGAGACGTCCTCCTGCTGCTGCAGCTGGTAGAGCGCCGCCAGCAGCGGCTTGAACGGGCCGCCCGACAGCGGCTGCGTGGCCTTGGTGCTCTCGTGCGTCTGGAAGGCGGCCAGTCCCTCGGCCTGGTAGACGCGTTCCGCCTCGTCGGAGAACAGCACCGCGTCGCCGTCGAACGCGATGCGCAGCTCTCCGGGATAGTTCATGCCGGCCGCGACCGATGCGGTGAGCACGCGCGCGGCCGGGAAACCCAGCTGCAGCGCCTCGTTCACGTCCTGCTCGTTGGCCGACAGGAACAGATGCGCGCCGAGCGGCCGCAGGTACCTGAACGGATCGCGCCCCTGCGTGAACACGCCGCGCTGCAGCTCCAGCCCGGCGTCCTGCGCCGAATGGAAGATGCGCAGCGCCGTGACCGGGTCGTTGCGCGACAGCAGCACGACCTCCACACGGCGCGTGGCGTCGGTATTGAAGCGCAGCAGCTTGTGCACCAGCGGAAACGCCACGCCCGGCTTGGCCGGCTCCTTCAGGCGCTGCTGCTGCAGCTGCATGTAGGGCCTCGGGTCGGCGGCGTCGAAGATGCGGTTCTCTTCCTCGAAGTCGAACAGCGCCCGCGACGAGATCGCCACCACCAGCTTGTCGTCGAGCGAGACGGGCATCGATGGACCTACTTGACGAACTGGTTGAGCTGGATGATCGGCATCAGCACCGCCAGCACGATCAGCATCACCACGCCGCCCATCGCCACGATCAGCAGCGGCTCGAGGATGGTCGCCAGATGCAGCGCGCGTCGCTGCACCTCGGCGCCCAACTGGTTGGCCGCGCGCTGCAGCATCAGCGGCAGCGTGCCGGTCTGCTCGCCCAGGCGCGCGAACATCGAGACGATGCCCGGAAACCGCTTCTTCTGCGCCAGCGCCGAGGCCAGCGGCGCGCCCTCGCGCACCAGCACCAGCGCGTCGAGCGCGTCGGCCCGCATCGCGCGGTTGCCGAGCGTCTCGGCCGCGGCCTGCAGCGCGCGCAGGATCGGCACCCCGGCCGTCGCGAGCATCGCAAGCGTGCTGGCGAAGCGCGCGGCGTTGTAGCCGCGCGCGAGCTTGCCGATCAGCGGCAGGTTGAGCCAGGCGGCGTCGAACTTCTCGCGGAAGGCGTCGCGGGCGAGCGCCAGCCGCATCGCGAAGCCGCCGATCACCAGCACGATCAGCGCGGCCCAGCCGTAGCTGCGCACGAAGTCGCTCAGCGCCAGCATCGCGACCGTGAGGATCGGCAGCGCCCGCTTGGTGCCGGCGAACACGTTGGCCACCTGCGGCACGACATAACTCACCAGGAAGATCACGATCACGATCGCCACCAGCGTGACGATGGCCGGATAGAGCGCGGCGCCGACGAGTTTCTGCTGCAGCGCCTGGCGCTGCTCGAGGTCGTCGGCCAGCTTGTCGAGCACCAGGCCGAGATTGCCGCTGTGCTCGCCGGCGCCGATCACGGCGGTGTAGATCGGCGAGAACTCGCGCGGATGCTGGGCCAGCGCGCGCGCGAAGGGCGAGCCGGCGTTGACCTCGGCGCGCAGCGAGGCGATCAGGTCGCGCTGGGTTTCGGTCTCGGCCTCGTCGGTCAGGGCGGTCAGCGCGCGTTCGAGCGGCAGCCCGGCGGACACCAGCCCGGCGATCTGCCGCGTCCAGACCGCGAGGCCGGTCGAATTGAACGCGCGGGACCGGCCGAACAGCGGGCGCCTCGCGGCCGTGCCGTCGGCCCTGAGCGCGCCGGGCTGGCCGACCACCGCGACGTCCAGCGGAATCAGCTTCTGCGCGCGCAGCATGCCGCGCGCGGCGCGGGCCGTATCGGCCTCCAGCACGCCCTTGCGCGGCTGGCCCTGCTCGTCGATCGCTTCGAAGGAATAGGCGGGCATCGCGTCGCGTTCAGTCGCGGGTCACGCGCAGCAGCTCCGCGCGCGAGGTGACCCCGGCGGCCACCAGCCGCTCGCCGTCGGCACGCATCGAGCGCAATCCGCCGCGCTCGCCGGCGGTGAAGATCTGGCTCTCGGGCGCGCGGCTGTGGATCAGCGACTGCACCGCGTCGTCGGCGACCAGCAGTTCGAAGATGCCGGTGCGGCCCTGGTAGCCGGTCTGGCCGCAGGCGTCGCAGCCCACCGGCGCCGCTTCCCCCTCGACGTTCGAATGCACCGCGCACACCGGGCAGAGCTTGCGCACCAGCCGCTGCGCGAGCACGCCGAGCAGCGAGGAGCTCAGCAGGAACGGCTCCACGCCCATGTCCGTCAGTCGCGTGTCACGCGCAGCAGTTCG
>JAKONL010000398.1 GCA_022701965.1 Burkholderiaceae bacterium
CCATGGCGTCGATGCTGGTGGCGAAGCCGGTCACGGCCAGCAGCCAGAAACCGTGGCGCGAGGGCTTCTCGACTTCGTCGTCGGCCGGCATGCGGGAGGCGGCGACCACCATGCGCAGGCCCAGCAAGCCCAGCAGCGTGAACGCGATCCAGTGATCCCAGGTCTTCACGTAGTCGGCGGCGGCATAGCCGAGCGCCCAGCCGATGAGCGGCGTGATCGCCTCGATGACGCCGAAGATGGCGCCGGTGCGCAGGGCCTCGGCCCAGCGGGGCTTGCGCAATGCGGTGCCCTTGCCGACGGCGGCGGCGAAGGCGTCGGTCGACATGGCGAGCGCGAGCAACGCGATGGCAGCGGGATTCATGGGGTCGTTCTTTCAACTGTCGGGCGGAGACGCAGAGGCACGACGTCACTGCCCGAACGCGTTCGTGCCGACGTGCCAATGGTCTCGCCAACCTGAACGGCTGCCTGCGCCACGAGACGACGGAACGGTCTCGAGTGTGTTGACGCAGGCGCTTCCGAGGAACGGAAGCCGGCTACTCCCCATGAGGAGCGGCGATTCTATAGGCAAAGAAGTAAGACGAAGTGCCACTCGATGACGGACAGCTCCCACAGACACTGTTGCGTTGCGCGCGACACGAAAGCCGCGGAGTCCCGCGCACGGTCGACTCCCGGCCTATCAGGCTCATCGCTTTCACCCAACGGAGTTCCTTCATGAATCCTCGATTTCGCACCTTCGGCCTTGCCATCGTCGCTGCCTGCAGCTTGGCCGGAATGCCGGTGCTTGCCCAGCAGCCTGCGGCCCCGGGATCCGACGCCCGGATGCAGCGCGAGCGTGCCGTCTGCGACGGCATCCAGCAGGATCGGGCGGCCTGCCTGCGCGAAGCCGGCGCCGCGCAACAGGAGGCCCGCCGCGACGGATTGACCCGTCCGAGCGCTGGCACCGAGGACCGCAACGCGCTCGACCGCTGCAAGCAGCAGCCGCCCTCGGCACAGGCGGAGTGCGAGGCCCGGATCACCGGTGCCGGAAAAACGACGACCGAAGGCAGCGTGATGGGTGGCGGCGTGCTTCGCGAGACGGTGACCCCGATTCCCGCGCCGACCAAATAACCGTCGATCGAAAGAAGCGGGCCGGCGTCAGGCCGGTCTGCCGAGCGATGCCTGGGCAATGGCCAGCGACGCGTTGGTCATGGCCCGTGCACGCGGCGCCCAGATGTCCGAGATCAGCTCGGCCTGATCGATATGCGCACCGAGCTGCGCATTCACGCGTCCACCGGACATCACGAAGTCCATGAGGTCGGCGTAATCGTCGCTGTCGGGGTGGATGGTTTGCATGAGGTCGATCCTAGTGCGCGACCCACTTCTCGGGACATCGAGCGTACTGCCTATGCCAGGAAGCGTCCGCAGTTTGTCACGAAAGTCTTTCCAAACCTTTTTAGATAGTTATCAAAACGTTATTCAACGGTCACGCTTTTCGCGAGATTCCTCGGCTTGTCGACGTCCGTTCCGCGCGCGCAGGCCGTGTGATACGCCAGCAGTTGCAGCGGCACCACGTGCAGCAGCGGCGACAGGGCGCCGTAGTGCTCGGGCATGCGGATCACGTGCAGGCCTTCCGCGTTCTCGATGCGGGTGTCGCTGTCGGCCAGCACATAGAGCACGCCGCCCCGGGCCCGCACCTCCTGCAGGTTGCTCTTGAGCTTCTCGAGCAGCGCATCGTTGGGCGCCACGGCGACGACCGGCATTTCGCTCGTCACCAGTGCCAGCGGTCCGTGCTTGAGTTCGCCGGCGGCATAGGCCTCGGCATGGATGTACGTCACCTCCTTGAGCTTGAGCGCGCCTTCGAGCGCGATCGGGTAGTGCAGGCCGCGGCCCAGGAACAGGGCGTTCTCCTTGCGCGCGAAATCCTCCGACCAGCCGATGAGCTGCGGCTCCAGCGCCAGCACCGACTGCAGCGCGACGGGCAGGTGCCGCATCTGCCTGAGATAGGCGGCCTCCTCGTCGTCGCCCAAACGACCCTTGGCCTGCGCCAGCGCCAGCGTCAGCAGGAACAGGCCGGCGAGCTGCGTCGTGAAGGCCTTGGTCGAGGCCACGCCGATCTCCACGCCGGCGCGCGTGATGTAGGCCAGCTTGCACTCGCGCACCATCGCGCTGGTGGCGACGTTGCAGATGGTCAGCGTCTGTTCCATGCCCAGGCCGCGCGCGTGCCTGAGCGCGGCGAGCGTGTCGGCCGTCTCGCCCGACTGCGTGATGGTGACCACCAGCGTCCTCGGGTCGGGCACCGAGTCGCGATAGCGGTATTCGCTCGCGATCTCGACCTGCGTCGGCATCTTCGCGATGCTCTCGAGCCAGTACTTGGCGGTGCAGCCGCTGTAGTAGCTGGTGCCGCAGGCCAGGATCAGCACCTTGTCGATCGCCGCGAACACGCGGTGTGCGCTGGCGCCGGTCGCGCCGTCCTGCCCGATGCCGTCGAACAGCTCGGGCACGATCCCCTCGATGCCCTCGAGCGTGTCGCCGATGGCGCGCGGCTGCTCGAAGATCTCCTTCTGCATGTAGTGCCGGTAGGGCCCGAGCTCGACCGCGCCGCTGTGCGCCCGCACCGTGCGCACCGGGCGCCGGCCCTCGTCCACGGGCCGATGCGCGCGGTCGACGATCCAGTACTTGCCCGGCTGCAGGTCGACCACATCGCCCTCCTCCAGGTAGACGATGCGGTCGGTCACGCCCGCCAGCGCCATCGCGTCGCTGGCGAGGAAGTTCTCGGTGCCGTCGGCGCCGACGCCCAGGATCAGCGGCGAGCCGGCGCGCGCGCCGACCACGCGGTGCGGCTCGTCCCGGCAGATCACGGCGATGGCATAGGCGCCGTGCAGCTGCAGCACCGCCGCCTTGACGGCCTCGAACAGATCGCCGTCGTAGAGGCTGTCGATCAGGTGGGCGATGACCTCGGTGTCGGTCTGGCTGGCGAAGACGTAGCCCTTGCGCTCCAGCCCGGCGCGCAGCGCCTCGTGGTTCTCGATGATGCCGTTGTGCACCAGCCCCACACGCGCCTGGCGGACGACGCCCGTCGCGTCGCTTGCCTCGACGCCAGGACCCAGGCTGAAGTGCGGATGCGCGTTGTGCACGGCCGGCGCGCCGTGCGTGGCCCAGCGCGTGTGAGCGATGCCGGTGGTGCCTTCGACGCGGTCCTCGCGCACCTGAGCGACCAGGTCCGACACGCGCGAGGTCGTGCGCGTGCGGGCCAGCCCACCGGCCTGCACCGCGACGCCGCAGGAGTCGTAGCCCCGGTATTCGAGCCGCTGCAGCCCCTGGACGAGGATCGGGACGATATTGCGATGGGAGGCTGCGCCGACGATTCCGCACATGATTTATCAAGTTCTTGATGACGATCAGGCCATGCTAGGCGTCTTAGTCCGAAATATGATTCCGATTCAGAGCA
>JAKONL010000412.1 GCA_022701965.1 Burkholderiaceae bacterium
CGCTCTCGGTCACGCGTCGCGCGGTCGCCATGAGCAGGGCGAAGCCGAAGTCCGCCGTGCTTTCGGTCAGCACGTCGGGCGTGTTGGTGCCCGCGATGCCGTGGCGCGCCATCGCCTCGACGTCGAAGTTGTTTAGCCGACGGCCATGTTGGCGCAGATCTTCAGGTCGGGGCAGCCGGCGAGCACGGCCTCGTCGATCCTCACGCTGCCGGTGGTGAGCGCGCCCTGCTTGCCCTGCAGGCGCGCGATCAGCTCCTCGCGCGACCACTCGGCGTCGTCCTGGTTCGCCTCGACCTCGAAATGGCGCTGCAGCCGTTCGATCGTCTCGGGGAACACGGCGCGCGTGACGAGGACTGCGGGTTTCGTGTCGGTGGATGTCATGGTTTCGGTGCGTTGGATGCGGGGGACGGCGGCTGCTCGATCTCGAACACCTGCCGCAGATAGGCCAGATACCTCTCGTCGTCGCACATGTTCTTCGACGGCGTGTCCGAGAGCTTGGCGACGGGCTGGTCGTTGCAGCGCACCATCTTGATCACGATCTGCAGCGGCTCGTAGCCGAGGTCGTTGGTGAGGTTGGTGCCGATGCCGAAAGCGAGTTGGCAGCGGCCGCGAAACTGCCGGTGGAGCTCGATCGTGCGCGGCACGGTGAGCCCGTCGCTGAAGATCAGCGTCTTGGTCAGCGGATCGACACGGTTGGCGACGTAGTGCGCCAGCATGCGTTCGCCCCACTGGAACGGGTCGCCGCTGTCGTGGCGGGCACCGTCGAAGAGCTTGCAGAAGTAGAGGTCGAAGTCGCGCAGGAAGGCGCTCATGCCGTAGACGTCCGACAGCGCGATCCCGAGATCGCCGCGGTATTCGCGCGCCCACGACTCGAAGCCGAAGACCTGGCTGTCGCGCAGCCGTGGTCCGAGCGCCTGGCACGCCTGGAGGTACTCGTGCGCCATCGTGCCCAGCGGGATCAGCCCGAGCTTCATCGCGAACAGTACGTTGCTCGTACCCGCGAATTGCGCCGGCCTGACGCCCGGCTGGACCGGCGTCGTCACGGCCCCGAGCCGTGAGCTCAGGGTGCGCAGGACCTCCTCGTGCCAGTCCTTGGAGAACCGGCGCCGGGTACCGTAGTCGGCGATCTTCAGATCGGAGAGACCGTCGGCCTGCAACAGGCCGATCTTGGTCTCCAGCCGCCGCCGGCCTTCTTCCAGATCGGGCTGCGCGCGCGTATTGCGGAAATAGACCTCGTTGACGATGGCGAGCACCGGAATCTCGAACAGGATCGTGTGCAGCCACGGCCCCTTGATGCTGATCTCGAGTTCGCCTGCCGGCTTCGGCACGATGTCGATGTACTTCTCGTTGAGCCTGAAGAGTCCGAGGAAATCGACGAAGTCGCTCTTGATGAACCGCATCGAGCGCAGGTATTTGAGCTCGGGTTCCTTGAACTGGAGCTGGCACAGCAGCCGGATCTCGTCGCGGATCTCGTCGGCGAACCGCGCGAGGTCGACGCCCGGGTTGCGGCACTTGAAGCGGTACTCGACACGTGCACCGGGAAAATGGTGCAGCACGACCTGCATCATCGTGAACTTGTAGAGATCGGTGTCCAGCAGGCTTTCGATGATCATTTGCGGCGCGGGTCCTCTGGGCATGTTGTTCGTTCCACCGCGCCGGACCTTCGGCGCGATCTGTCGTCCCGCACGGATTATGGCGAGGGCATGCAGGACCCGCGCGAAGAGCAGCAAGCCTACGGCCGGCGTCCCGCGCGTCCTACCGGCTTCTTCTTGCGATCCCACCTACATTTTTGCTTCGCTGCGCAGCGCAGTCGACCGGACAAGGATTACTCGTTCGCTCGATTTCCCGCTGCACAGCGGTTCAACTCATCGAAGGAGAAGTCATGAACAAAGACACCATTGAAGGCAACTGGAAGCAACTCAAGGGAAAGCTCAAGGAGCAATGGGGCAAGCTGACCGACGACGATTTCGATGTCGTCGCGGGCAAGCGGGATCAGCTTCTCGGACGCATCCAGGAACGCCATGGCGTGACCCGCGACGAAGCAGAAAAGCAGGTCGCAGACTGGGAAGCACGCGACGGACGCACGCCGTCGGGCCTCTGGTTCGAGAAGTCCTGACTTCCACCTCGTTTCGAGACCGATTGCTTGGGTCTCGCCATCCACATCAACACTCACTCATTTCATCAAAGGAAAAATCATGAAAAAACATCTCCTCATGCTCGCCGTCGCTTCGACCTGCTTCATGGCCGCACAAGCCAGCGCAATGACCAAGGACGAATACAACGTCGCCAAGGAAAAGATCTCCGCCGACTACAAGGTCGCCAAGGCGCAGTGCGACACGATGAAGGACAACGCCAAGGACGTGTGCGAGAAGCAGGCCAGCGGCACCGAGAAGGTCGCCAAGGCGGATCTGGAGCAGCAATACAAGCCGAGCACGAGCCATGCACGCAAGGTTGCCGAAGAGAAGGTCGCCATGAACTATGAAGTCGCGAAGGAAAAGTGCGACGACCAGAGCGGCGCCGCCAAGGACGCATGCGTGAAGCAGGCCAAGGCAGAAGAAGCCAAGGGCAAGGCCGACATCAAGGCCATGAAGAAGATGTGATTCGTCGTTCCTGACGAAGACTCGACGAGCGGCGCCCACGGGGCGCCGTTTTCGTTGGGGCGCCAGGGATGCCCGGAACAGATCAAGGGAAAAGGCAACGATTTAGAGCCCTGCTTCTAAAGTAGGTAAAACGCCGCGACAGGTATTGCTCCTACAAACGAACTGCCTATACTTGCGCTCATGCTGCACCGCAACATTCGATGCCAGGAGCAGCGCCTCGTGATCGCGATGCGATCCATTCACATCAACTTCCGGAGTTCTCCATGGCACTGACCACCGACCAAATCCTCGCCGCCCAGAAGGCCAATCTCGAAACGCTGTTCGGCCTGACCACCAAGGCATTCGAAGGCGTCGAAAAGCTCGTCGAGCTGAACGTCACTGCGTCGAAGGCCGCTCTGGCCGAAGCCGCGAGCACCACGCAAGCCATGCTGAGCGTCAAGGATGCGCAGGAACTTCTTTCGCTGCAAGCCAGCCTGTTCCAGCCTCTCGCAGAGAAGACCGCTGCCTACAGCCGTCACCTGTACGACATCGCCCAGGGCACCGGCAGCGAATTCGGCAAGGCCATGGAATCCAAGGCCGCCGAAGCGCAGCAGAACTTCACCGGCCTGATCGACAGTGCCGCCAAGAACGCACCTGCCGGATCAGAGACCGCAGTCGCCGTGATGAAGAGCGCCGTGGCCGCTGCCAACAACGCTTTCGAATCCGTGCAGAAGGCCGTCAAGCAGGCTTCCGACGTTGCCGAAACCAACTTCCAGACGATGTCCGCCACCGCGGTCAACGCAGCCAAGAACACCGCTCAGACCGCTTCGCGCAAGCGCTGAGACTCCCGTTGTCTCCTTGGATCCCCGGATCCAATTCGGCCCCGTCCCCGGACGGGGCTTTTTTTCGTCTTCATCATCACGACGGCGCTTCGATAATCCGCGGTTCGAACAATCAGGAGTCATCCACATGCAGATCGAAGGCAAGGTTTTCATCGTCACCGGCGGCGCTTCGGGCCTGGGCGAAGGCACGGCACGAATGCTCGCGGCCGACGGCGCGAAGGTGGTCGTGGCCGACATGCAGGCCGACAAGGGAGAGGCGGTAGCGCGCGAGATCGGCGGCGTGTTCGTGCGCTGCGACGTGAGTCAGGAAGCCGACGGGCAAGCCGTGGTTGCCGCGGCGGTGAAGCTCGGCAAGCTCGTGGGTCTCGTCAACTGCGCCGGTGTCGCGCCGGCGGAGAAAACGGTCGGCAAGACCGGGCCGCACTCGCTGGCGTTGTTCGGCAAGACCGTCACGGTGAACCTGATCGGCAGCTTCAACATGATTCGTCTCGCCGCCGAGGCGATGTCGAAGAATGAACCCGAGTCCACCGGCGAGCGCGGCGTGCTGATCTCGACCGCCTCGGTCGCGGCCTACGACGGGCAGATCGGGCAGGCGGCCTATGCGGCGTCGAAAGGCGGCGTGGTCGGCATGACGCTGCCCATCGCGCGCGACTTGGCGCGCAACGGCATCCGCAACATGACGATCGCGCCCGGCATCTTCGGCACGCCGATGCTCTTCGGCATGCCGCAGGACGTGCAGGACGCG
>JAKONL010000434.1 GCA_022701965.1 Burkholderiaceae bacterium
TGGGCCCGTCCATGTAGCGCTGGTCGAGGGCGAAGAAGCCCATCGTGTCGTAGCCCCAGAAATTGGTCAGGCCCTTCTCCAGCAGGAACGGCTGGTTCAGGAACATCTGGATCGGCAGCAGCTCGACGCTGGTCACGCCGAGTTCCTTGATCGGTGCGATGACCTCGTCGGTCATGCCGGCGAAGGTGCCGCGGAAATGCTCCGGCACCTTCGGGTGGCGCATCGTGAAGCCCTTGAGGTGCGTCTCGTAGAAGACGGTCTCGTTCCACGGCACGCGCACGTCGTCGGTCTGCTTCCACTCGAAGCGCGAGTCGACGACCACGCACTTCGGCACGAAGGCGGCGCTGTCGCGCTCGTCGAAGCTCAGGTCGCCGTCGGGGTGGCCGACCGTGTAGCCGAACACCTCCGGGCCCCATTTCAGTTCGCCCATGTGCGCCTTGGCATAGGGGTCGAGCAGCAGCTTGTTGGGATTGAAGCGATGGCCCTTGAGCGGTTCGTAGGGGCCGTGCACCCGGTAGCCGTAGCGGGTGCCCGGCTTGAGACCCGGCACGAAACCGTGCCAGACCTCGTCGGTGTACTCGGGCAGCGCGATGCGGGCGGTTTCGGTCGTGCCGCTGTCGTCGTAGATGCAGAGCTCGACCTTGGTCGCGTGGGCGGAGAAGAGTGCGAAGTTCACGCCCTTGCCGTTGTACGTCGCGCCCAGGGGATGCGGCGTGCCTTCTTCGAGGGCGGGAGCGGAATGGTCGGTGGCTGGGGCGGTCATGTGGACGGGATGGAAACGTTGAGGAGTGGGGCGATCGCGCGACTCTGCGTCATCGCGCCGTCCGGCCGTGGCGCTGTTGGCTGCAGTTGTCGTAGGCCGAAGGCACGCGGTGCCGCATCGGGCCTCAGGCGTCGAGCGCGGGCGTTTGCCATCCCAGCAGCTCGGCGAGCCGCAGCACCACCCAGCGCGCCTCGTCCTGCGTCACGCCCGACTCGGCCGTGCGCAGGCCGGCATGGATGCGGTGCAGCACCTCGTCTTCGGACGGCACCTCGACGTGCGCGAGGATGCGCGCGTGCTCGACCAGGTGCGTCGCCAGGTCCTCGCAGGCCTCGTAGCGCGCACGCACGACGGCGATCGGCTCGCGCAGCCGTTGCTGGCGTGCGTCGGTGAAGAGCGCGAAGAAGGACGGAGGAATATCGATCTGGTAGTCGTCGGACATGGGTGGCGAGCGGGCTCGGCAATGGAGGGCGGTGGAAGGAAGAAAGGGGAAAGAGGAAATGAAGGATCGAGCCCGGTCGGCTGGCGTCGCGTCAGGCGATCCTGCCCGTACCGCCGGCGAAGGCGTCGGCCGGCCAGCGCATCACGTCGGCCAGCGGTGCCGGCCGCGCGAAATGGTAGCCCTGCATCAGCGTGCAGCCCAGCGCCAGCAGCGCGGCGCGCTCGGCGGGCGTCTCGACGCCTTCGGCGACCACCTCGACATTCAGCGCATGGCCCACCTGCAGGATGGAATTGACCAGCACGCGGTTCTCCGCCGACGTGCCGAGGTCCGAGATGAAGCTGCGGTCGATCTTGATCTGCTTGACATGGTCGCCGCGCAGCGACGACAGCGACGAATAGCCGACCCCGAAATCGTCGATCGAGATGGACACGCCCGCGGCCGACAGCGCGCCCAGGCGACTGCGCGTGGCGGGCGTGTCGAGCGCGACCTCCTCGGTGATCTCGATCTGCAGGCGACAGCGCTCGATGCCGTGCCGGCGCAGCGTGTCGAGCACGATGTCGTCCACCGCCAGCTGTGCCATCTCGCGCGGCGACACGTTCATGGCGATCGGTGCGTGCGCCAGGTGGGATCCGGTGTCCTGCAGCGCTCGCATCGTCAGGCAGATCTCGTCGAGGATGTGGCGCAGCAGCTGCTCGGCCAGCCCCGTGCCCGCGGCCGCGAACACCACCTGCTCGGGCGAGATCCATCCGTGGCGCGGATGGCGCCAGCGCAGCAGCGCCTCGATGCTGTGCACCCGGGGCGCCTCGCCGGCCGCGCAGTCGACGATCGGCTGGTACCAGACCACGATCTCGCGCGCCGCGATGGCATGCAGCAGGTCGCGCTCGACGTCGCGCCGCATCGCCAGGCGCCGGTGCAGCGCCTCGTCGACGACCTGGAAGCGGTTGCGCCCGGCGCGCTTGGCGTCGTAGAGCGCCTCGTCGGCCACGGCGATCATGTCGGCGATGCCCGCGACCTCGGCCGGACCCGACATCGCGATGCCGATGCTGACGCCCAGGTGGCCGCCGTAGTGCGCCGTGGCGCCGGGGATCGACCGGATCAGCGCACCGGCGACGGCGTCGGGCGCGTGCAGCGGACCGTCGGGGGTGTAGAGCGCGGCGAACTCGTCGCCGCCCCAGCGGCCGAGCACCGGCTGCAGCGCATGCAGCTCGTGCCGCATCCAGGCGCCCACGTCCTGCAGCACGCGGTCGCCGGCCTTGTGGCCGAAGGCGTCGTTGACGCTCTTGAAGCCGTCGAGGTCGAGCAGCATGAGGCAGTGCGTGCGCCCCGGAGCAGCGTCGATGTACTGCGTCGCGCGCTGCGAGAACCCTTCGCGGTTGAGCAAGCCGGTGAGCGCGTCGTGCGAGGCCCGGAAGACCAGCTGGTGCGCCGACTTCTGCATCGCGTCGTGCGCCTGCAGCAGCTGCGCCGTCATGGCGGTCGCCTCGTTCTTGCTGCGGCTGGCCGAGCGGAACGCGCGCTCGCCATGGATCGATGCCCGCGTGAGTCCCGCGAGGTAGAGCACCGCCAGCACGGCGAGCGCCACGTTGTCGAAGCCGCCGGCGTGGACGAGGCAGCCGGCCACCGACAGCAGCGGCAGCGCGATGAAGCTGATCGGCACCCTGGCGTAGGCGGTGCCGTAGGCCACCGAGCCCGCGCAGGTGCCGCAGACCAGCGTCATGTAGAAGAGCGTCTGCGCGGAGGTGTAGCCCTCGCACAGCAGCGGTATCAATGCCCAGATGCAGCCCGCGCCGACGGCGGCGAACGCGTTCATCCGGAGCTGCCATTCGACGGGGCGGGCGTCTTCCGCCGTCCTGAAGCCGGTTTCCCGCGCGCCGCCCGGTCGCACCGGGAGCGGCTGCCTCAGTATCGAGCGGCGCAGCAGGCTCACCAGTACCGACAGCGCCAGCCAGCACAGGCCGCTGCGCACATGGCCCGAATTCACGGCCACCAGCGCCGCCGACACGCTGAGCACGATGTTCGCAGGAATCGAAGCCAGCAGGCTGCGGCGAACCGAGACCAGCTGGTCGAAGCGGACCATGCCGGACAGCAGGTGGTCGTTGACGGGGGTGACCAGCGTGGTGGGCGGTTCGCTCGCATTCATGGAGAGGCCTGGGGAAACAGCGATGGCGGGAAGGCGGCGAGCATGGAGACGGACACGCGGGCGAAGCAGTGCCGCAAGTGCATGGATGGAAAAAGCATCCTTATATAACGGCATCGCGGCAGGTCCGGCGGAAACCGCATTCGAGCGGACCCTCCGGATCGCATGCGGATGGATGACAGGAACCGCTGCCATCGTCGGACGCCGCCACGAGCCGAATCCGACGAACTTTCCTGCTTTCCGGTTGCGCTGCAACCGCACTCACGAGAACACGGAATGTCCAAAATCACCACGGCGCCTCCGCCGGCCCACTCCGGGCATCCGGCCGGCTGGCGCTTCTTCGATCTCGGAAAGAAGGCCGTCATGGCCTGGATCGACGATCTCGCTCCCAGCATGGGTGCCGCGATCTCCTACTACACCATGTTCTCGCTGGCCCCG
>JAKONL010000389.1 GCA_022701965.1 Burkholderiaceae bacterium
CGCCTGCAGCACGGCGTCGTAGCCGGGCAGGCCGCCCAGCGGGCCGTCCGCGCCGAACCCGCTGATGCTGCAGTGCACGAGGCGCGGAAACCGCTCCGCGATCCAGCCGTCGTAGGAGATGCCCCATTTCTCCAGCGTGCCGGGCAGGAAGTTCTCGATCAGGACGTCGGCGTCCTCGAGCAGGCGTTCGAGCACCTCGCGGCCGCGCGGCTTCGACAGGTCGACGCCGATGCATCGCTTGCCGCGGTTGAGCGCGCCGAAGTAGGAGGCGTCGCCGTTGCGGTCGAACGGCGGGCCGAGCGTGCGGGTGTCGTCGCCGCCGGGCGGCTCCACCTTGACGACGTCGGCGCCGTGGTCGGCGAGCATCTGCGCGCACATCGGCCCGGCCAGCACGCGCGACAGATCCACCACCCGAAGACCGGCGAGCGCACCAGGCATGGCGTGTCGTCCTCGCCCGTCCTAGCCGCGGCTGGGCAGTTCGACCACCCCCGAGCCGAGCACGGAGAGTTCGTCGTCCTGGTTGCGCGCTTCCTGTTCGATCTCGACCAGATGGTGGCCGTCCTCGACGTACTTGCGCTTCACGTGGCCCTTGATGAACAGCATGTCGCCCTCTGGGTTGTGGCGGCGGATCTTGCAGCTCGCCTTGCGCAGGAAGCCGTCGTCGCCCATCCAGTTGGTCAGGTGGTGCGTGAGCCACGAGGTGCGTTCCGGGCCGTAGTCGTACGCGCCGGGCGCGCCGACCTCCAGCGCGAAATCCTCTTCCCAGTGCACGCGCTCTGGCACGTCCGGAATGCCGAAGCGGTTGGTGATGCCGACGCCCGGATGCGCGTCGATCAGCTTCCAGGCCATCTTGTTGGCGCGGATGTAGAGCCCGCCCCAGCCCTGCGCATAGGCGATGAAGCCGGTCACGGTCATCGGGCCCTTGAACATCACCGGCAGCGCCTCGCCCTCGGTCACGTCCTCCCAGTAGCGGGGCGTCGCGCCGCGCACCTCTTCGTCGCGGTAGAGCTTGAAGGCCTCCTGGATCTCCTCGGGCGAGTACTGGCGGGGCGTGCGTTCGCGCACTTCCTTGTACTTGGTGCCCTGCTCGCGGGCGTGGTCGCGCTCGGTGCGGAAGCACCAGCTGTCGGCCTCCGACACCTTGTCGCCCTTCTGGTTGTAGAAGTCGACGTGGTAGATCTGCTGGATCGCCCGTCCGGCGAAGCGCGTCTGGTGCTCGATCAGGTCCTTCAGGTAGGCCTCGGTGCGGATCTCGTCGTTGCGCAGCACGGGCTGGTGCCAGGTCCAGTCGGCGCCCGACCACATCGCATGCACGCCGGGCAGCCCGCCCACGTAGCCCGAGACGATCCGGCTGGTCGAGAACAGGAAGCTCGGCAGGGCGACGACGCTGCCGTACTTCGTTTTCGCGGCATAGGCCGGGTCGCACCACAGCGGGTTGTCGTCGCCGATGCCGTGGGCGTAGTGGCGGATGTTGTCGCGCGTGGCTTCGTAGCACCAGGGTTCCTGGGTGTTCTCGATCTTCTGGCCGATGCGCTGACGCAGGTCGTCCAGGCCCTGCTCGGTGATCTTCGGGAAGGTTCTTTCGTTGTGTGCGGACATCGTCTGTCTCCTGGTGGTTGTGATCGGTGGATGGGCGGGAAGGTGGGAGAAGGGGCAGGCGCTCAGACGCTCGCGGGCTGGCGCTCGCGGTCGCGCAGCACCTTGCGGTGGACCTTGCCGGCGGGGGTCTTGGGCAGCTCGGAGACGAAGACCACGTGGCGCGGGTACTCGTGCTGGCTCAGGCGGCTGCGCACCAGGTCCTGGATCTCCTTCGTGAAGGCATCGCTGCCCGCGCGTTCGGTGACGACGAAGGCCTTGACCACCTGGCCGCGCAGCTCGTCGGCCACGCCGATGGCCGCCGCTTCGCGCACGTCCGGATGCTTGAGCACGGCGTCCTCGATCTCGACCGCGCTCATGGTCCAGCCGGCGGAGATGATCACGTCGTCGGCGCGGCCGGCATGGAAGAAGTAGCCGTCCGCGTCGACCCGGCCCAGGTCCTTGGTAGGCACCCAGCCGTCGTTGCGCCAGATCCTGAGTTCGCCGACGACGCCGGGCGCGCAGGTGTTGCCGTCGGCGTCCTGCACGTCGACGCGGCCGCCCGGAATGGCCTTGCCCAGCGAGCCGCGCCTGACCTCGAAGTCCGGCGCGCCGGGATAGTTCACCAGGATGACGCCGATCTCGGTCGTGCCGTACATGCTGCAGACCGGACGGCCGAAGGTCGCGCGGACGTAGTCCTCCGTCTCGCTGTCCATCGGCTCGCCGGTGAAGGAGACCTTCTCCAGGTAGTAGCGGTATCGGTCGGTGGCGCCGGAGTTGCGCATCATCCGAAAGTGCGTCGCCGCCGCCGAGATGACGTTGAAGCGGCCGTGCTGCAGCGCCTTGAGCAGGCGCGCCGCGTCGAACTTGCCCGAATAGGCGCCGATGGTCACGCCCAGTGCCAGCGGTGCCAGCGTGCCGTGCCAGAGTCCGTGGCCCCAGGCCGGCGACGACGGGCAGAAGAAGCGGTCGCCCGGGCGGATGCCGGTGCCGTAGAGCGCGGCCAGCATCAGCGTGACGAGCGCCCGGTGCTTGTGCCTGACGGCCGCCGGCAGCTCCCGCGTGGTGCCGGAGGTGTACTGGAAGATCGCATGATCCTCGGCAGCGGTCCGGATCTCGAAGGTGTCGGAAAAGGCACCCAGGCTCCGCACGAAGCCGCCGTCGGCCACCAGCACCTCGAGCCCTTCGATGCCTTCGCAGACCGGCGCCTTCTCGGGATTGGTCACCAGGATCCGCGGCTGGCAATCGCCCACGCGCAGGCGTACGCCGTCCGGCCCGAAGAGCGTGAACAGCGGCACGGCGATCGCGCCGGTCTTGATCGCGCCGAACAGCGCCACGTAGAAGGCCAGCGACGGCTCGAGCATGACCGCGACGCGGTCGCCGGGCCGGACGCCGCGCGCCACCAGCAGGTGGGCGAAGCGGCTCGACAGACGCGACAGCGTCCTGAACGTGACCACCTCCTCGCTGCCGTCGGCATGCGCCACGACGATGGCGACGCGGTCGGTGTCCGCGTGCCGGTCGACGCATTCGTGGGCGATGTTGAACGACCGGCGGTCGCCGTCGAACAGCTCCCAGAGCTTGTCGCTGGAGCAGTGCGCGATGGCGTCGGCGTAGGTCGTGTAGTCGGTCAGGCGGGTCATGGGAGCGGGTCCTCGTTCGATGCCTGAACTATGCGATCGCACACAGAGTTTTGTCAAATGCAGCATTGATTTGTACATAGACAAAACAAGTTCCAGGCTTCGGTGGAAGATCGGCCGATCTCCTTCACGACCCGAGGTGTTCCGCCATGCCGCAACGACGTCCCGATCCCTTCGAAGCGCTGACCGCCGCGGGCTGGCGGCGCGTCCGCACGTCCGGTGCGTTCATGTCGGGGGCGGGGCCGCTGTGGGCCCGGCGGGCCGGCGACGCCTGGGTCTACGCGGTCTGGACGACGGACGCCCATCTGAACCCGGCAGGGCGGGTTCACGGCGGACTGCTCGCGACGCTGGCCGATCACGCCGTCAGCACCGTGGCCTGGGAGGCGGCGGGCCGCGTTCCGTGCGTCACCGTCCAGCTCGACCTGCACTACCTCGCCGGGGTGGCGCCCGGGGCGCTGGTCGAGGCCCGGGCCGAGGTCGTGCGGCGCACGTCGAGCCTGCTGTTCATGCGCTGCGTGCTCGAGGTCGCGGGCGGGGCCGTGGCGATGGCGCAGGCGCTCATGAAAGTGCAGGCGCCGACGCACGGCGATCGGGACGACAGGACGCCGGTTGTCCAGTAATTTGTATTAGGACAAAACAAAACGTCATTTGACAACGATTGTCCCGACTTCGATACTCGATCCGAGCCTGCGGGGTACGCCCCGAAAAGACCCTCGAAGGGCGCCAGGCGCACTGACGATTCATCGACAGGAGACAGACCATGAGACTGTGGAATTCGCTCGTCGCCGCTGGCGCGATGGCCCTGGGTTCGCATGCCGCGATCGCCGAGGTCTATCCCGCGAGACCGATTCGGATCATCGTGGCCTATCAGGCCGGGCAGGGCACCGACATCGCCACCCGCTACCTGGGCAACCAGCTCGCGAAGGACCTGGGACAGCCGGTGATCGTCGACAACCGGCCGGGCGCGGGCGGCAACCTCGGCACCGAACTCGCGGCCGATGCGCCGCCCGACGGCTACACGCTCACCATGGGCACCAACGCCACGCATGCGGTCAACCAGTACCTCTATGCCGGCCTGCGGGTGCGCGCCGACCGCGACTTCGAGCCGATCGTGCTGGTGGGCACCTTCCCGATGGTGCTGGCCGTGAACGCGCGGTCGTCGATGCAGTCGGTCGGCGATCTCGCGACGCTGGTCAAGGGCGACCCGCGCGCCGCGGACATCGCCACGCCGAGCACCAGCGCGCGGCTGGTCGTCGAACTCCTCAAGGAGCGCGCGAAGCTGCCGCTGTTCCAGGTGCCCTACAAGGGCTCCGGCGTGGCGATGACGGACGTGCTGGGCGGACAGCTGCCGCTGCTGGTCGACACGCCCTCGGCGCTGCGCTCGCAGCTGCAGGCCGGCCACGTGCGCGCCATCGCCGTGACCTCCGCGGTGCCGAGCGCGCTGGTGCCCGGCGTCAGACCGGTGGCCGAGCAGGGCTACGCGGGCTTCGAGGTGATCGCCTGGAACGCGCTCTTCGCGCCGCGCGGTACGCCGCCGGCCGTGCTCGAGCAGTTGAACGAGGCGATGAACCGGATCCTCAGGCGGCCGGAGACGCGCCAGCAGCTGCTCGAGTACGGATTCGACCCGGGCGGCGGTTCACGCCAGCAGCTCGGCGACTTCGTCCAGGGCGAGCGACGCAAGTGGGAACCGGTCATCAGGACCGCCGGGCTGAAGGCCGACTGAACGGTCGCCGGGGACTGCGCCATGGATGCGAAGGACGCGTCGATCGACCCGCTCGCCGCCGTCGGCGGGCGATGGGCGGGCCTGATCCGGCCGGGATCTTCCGGGGTAAGCTCGCGGCCGCCCATCGCAAGCTCCATGAAGTCCAGTCCTCCCGTCTCAAAGAAACCGGCGAAGGCGGGTGTCTCGCCCGCGAAGCCCGTCAAGCCCGTGCGTGTGAGGCCGGTACCGGGCGTCACGCGCGCCATCGCGATCCTCCGGCTGCTCGGCCGCTCGCCCAACGCGATGGGCGTCAAGGCGATCGCCGACGAACTCGAACTCGTGCCGAGCACCTGTCTGCACATCCTGCGGGCCCTGATCGTCGAGGATCTGGTCAGGGTCGACGCCGATACCAAGCGGTATTCGCTCGGCACCGGCATGCTGAGCCTGGCGCGCAGCGCGATCGAGAGCAGCAGCTTCCCGAGCCTGGTTCAACCCGCGCTCGATGCGCTGGCGCGCGAATGGAACGTGACGATGATCGGCGTCGAGACCAACGACATGGAGCCGATGGTGGTGCTCGCGCTGTCGCGTTCGAACACGCCGTTTCGACTGCACGTGGACGTGGGCAGCCGTTTTCCGGCGCTGGTGAGCGCGACCGGGCGGCTGGTCGCGGCTTTCAGCGGCGAGACCCTGTCCCAGATCGAGAAGCGCTTCAAGGCCCTCCGCTGGGACAAGCCGATCGATTTCGGCGCCTGGACGCGCGAGGTCGAGCAGGTCCGCAAACGCGGCTATGCGATCGACCGCGGCTACTACATGAGCGGCGTGACCGTCGTCGCCGTGCCGATGCTCGACGCGTCGGGTCGTGTCGCGCACACGCTGGTCGCGACGGGGCTGACCGAGAAGCTGGCCGGTAGCGCAGGAACCGAGCTCGCGCTCGCGATGAAGGCGCAGGCCGATGCGCTGTCGGCCCTGCTGCCGGCGCGCCACTGACTGCGCTTCGGCGCCGGCCTGGGCGGTCGATCTACATCCGGCGCTGCGCTTCCTGGATCTCGGCCGCCCTGGTCCTCTGGCGATGCGCATCGGTCGCCAGCACGCGCCTGAGTTCCGCCATCCCCAGCAGCAACGCATCCCAGTAGACGCTCTGCGGTTCGGTCGCAGCGCGGTACGGCCGGTAATGGAGCGCCTCCGTCATGTCAGCGACACGGGACGGATCGCCTGCTGCGAGGAGGACCCAGAAGAATCGGCCTGCTTCGCGTTCGTCGACGCGCAGTGCCAGTTCGGGCAGGCCTGAGGAATGATTGTTTTGGCGCATGACTACAACGAAAGTATGTTGTTCTCATTCAGATCGGCGTGGCGGCGACGCGCTCTCCCCTGTATCGGTAGAAGCTTTCGGGCTGTAGTCCTGGGGCTACGCGAGCCGCGCTCTCGCGGACAATCGTCCGATGATGGATATCCGTAACGGCGCACTCGACCCGGTGCCGACCTCCGAGCGCCACCCGCCCGCGCGCTGCGTCATGGTGCTGGGCACCACCAGTGGTGCCGGCAAGAGCTGGCTCGCGACCGCGCTGTGCCGGCGCTACGCACGCCAGGGGCTGAGGGTCGCGCCGTTCAAGGCGCAGAACATGAGCAACAACGCGCGCGTCGTCGACGGCGGAGAGATCGGCAGCGCGCAGTACTTCCAGGCGCTGGCTGCGCGCGCGGTCCCCGACGTGCGGATGAATCCGCTGCTGCTCAAGCCCGAGCGCGACACGCACAGCCAGGTCGTGCTCATGGGCCGGGTGAGTGCGGAACTCACGGCGCTGCCCTGGCGCGGCCGCAGCGAGCGCGTCTGGCCGCAGATCGCGGCCGCGCTCGATGCGCTCCGCGCCGAGAACGACGTGGTCGTGATCGAGGGCGCGGGCTCGCCGGCGGAGATCAACCTGATGGCCAGCGACATCGTCAACCTGCGCGTCGCGCGGCATGCGGGCGCGGCCTGCCTGCTGGTCACCGACATCGACCGCGGCGGCGCCTTCGCGCACCTCTACGGCACCTGGGCGCTGATGCCCGAGGCCGACCGTGCGCTGCTGCACGGCTTCGTGCTCAACCGGTTTCGCGGCGACGCCTCGCTGCTGTCGCCCGCGCCCGAGCAGCTCGAGGCGATGACCGGCGTGCCCACCGTCGCCACGCTGCCGATGTGGTGGCAGCACGGCCTGCCCGAGGAAGACGGGATGTTCGACGACCGCGCCACGGCGGCCGGCGAAGTGACGACGACGATCGCCGTCGTGGCCTGCCCGCGGATCAGCAACCTCGACGAGTTCCAGCCGCTGAAGAACCTGCCCGGCGTGCGGCTGCGCTGGGCACGCGCGCCGGCCGAGCTCGCCGATGCCGACTGGATCGTCCTGCCAGGCTCCAAGCACACCAGCGGCGACCTCGCATGGATGCGGGCGCGGGGCCTCGACCGCGCGGTGGCGTCGCACGCAACGCGTGGCGGCCGGGTGCTGGGCATCTGCGGCGGCCTGCAGATGCTGGGCGAGGCGCTGATCGATCCGCACGGCATCGACGGCAACGCGCCCGGACTCGGGCTGCTGCCGGTGGTCACGGTATTCGCCGCCGACAAGACGGTGCGTCATCGGCAGGCCGCGTTCGGCACGCTGCACGGCGCCTGGGCGGCGCTGTCGGGCGTGACGGTCGGCGGCTACGAGATCCACCACGGACAGACGGCCGCGCATGCGGCGATGGCCGAGGCCGGCGACCGCCCGCACGCCGTCATGCCCGACGGCCTGGCCTGGCAGAACGGCGTGGGCAACGTGCTCGGGCTCTACCTGCACGGCCTGTTCGAGGACCCCGCCGTCGTCCAGGCCCTGTTCGGCAGGGCCGCGCCCACGCTCGACACGGTCTTCGACGGCCTGGCCGACTTCGTCGACACCCACTTCTCGCCCGGCGTGCTCGACGCGCTCGTGGCGCCCTGATCCCATGACGACGGCTTTCGACGTGAACGACATTCCCCCGATCGACGACATCGCCGATCCCGCGCTGGCCGCGCGCCTCCGGGCCGCGCTCGACGACAAGACCAAGCCGCTCGGCGCGCTCGGCCGGATCGAGGCGCTGGGCGCGCGCCTCGGCGGCATCCTCGGTACCGTCGCGCCGGTGCTGGTCGCGCCGCAGATGCTGGTCTGCGCCGCCGACCACGGCCTGGCCGTGCGTGGCGTGTCGGCCTATCCGGGCGACGTGACCTGGCAGATGGTCGAGAACTTCCTGTCCGGCGGGGCCGCGGTGAGCGTGCTGGCGCGTCAGCACGGACTGGCCCTGACGGTGGTCGACTGCGGCGTGCGTCGCGACTTCGAACCCCGCGAGCGCCTCGTGGTGCGCAAGGTCGCGCGCAGTACCGCGGACTCGTCGTCCGGACCCGCCATGACGGCGGCCCAGTGCGCCGAAGCGATCGCCAACGGCCTGGCGCTGGTCGAGGCGCT
>JAKONL010000449.1 GCA_022701965.1 Burkholderiaceae bacterium
TGCACGGGGACGGCGTCGAGGCCGTCGACGGCCTGGGCTGGCCCGGGGACGCCGGGCGGATCGACCTCGGTGCGCTGCATCTCACGCGCCTCGCGACGCCCGGCCACACCGGGGACTCGACCGCCTACCTGCTGCACGACGCGCTGGGCCTGCGCCTGGCCTTCGTCGGCGACACCGTGATGCCGGGATCGCTCGGCCGCAGCGATTTCCCCCAGAGCGCACCGCTGGCCTTCGCCGGGTCGCTGCGCGCCCTCGCCCGCGCGCTCGGTCCGGCGACGCCGATGCTGCCCGCCCACGACTACGACGATCGATTCGCCTGCACGCTGGCCGCGGAAGGCATGGCACAACCCCTGCTCGCCGACGTGCTGGCCGGCCGCATCGACGACGCGGGCTTCGCCGCCGCCAAGGCGGTCCTCGAACGGGACATCGGCCCGACCCAGTACCGGACGATGGCCTGCGGCGCGCGCACCGTGCCCTGCACCGCGGCGGCTTCGAGCGACCTCGCGCCGGTAGCGGTGGGCAAGCTGCTGCGGACGCGGCCCGACCTGCGGGTGGTCGACGTGCGCGAAGCCTACGAACAGCGTCTCGGACCGGCGCCGCACCTCGGCGACGCCGCGCACCGGCAGGCCGTGCCGCTGTCGGGCCTCCTCGACGCGCTGCCGGACTGGCTGGCGCTGCCGGCCGACGTGCCGGTGCTGTTCGTGTGTCGCAGCGGCAACCGCAGCGCGCAGGCGGCCCAGGCGCTGCGGCGGCTCGGCCGCGACCGCAGCTGGAGCCTGGCCGGCGGCCTCGCGCTGTGGCCGGCGGCTCAGGCCGCGTAGTTCAGCGGCAGGGCGGTCGTGAACTTGATCTCTTCCATCGCGAAGCTGGAGCTGATGTCGAAGAGCTGGGTATCGGCGGTGAGGCGCTTGTAGACCCGGTCGTAGGCGGCGATGTCGGGCACCACCACGCGCAGCAGGTAGTCGATGTCGCCGCTCATCCGGTAGAACTCGACGACTTCCGGGATGGCCTGGACCGTGGCCTTGAACTGCTCGAACCAGGCCTGGGCATGGGTGTTGGTGCGCACCGAGACGAAGACCGTCACGCCGACGTTCACCTAGTGGGCATCGACCAGCGCCACGCTGCGGGTGATCACGCCGGCCTCCTTCAAGCGCTGGATGCGCCGCCAGCAGGGCGTGGGCGACAGGCCCACCTGCGCGGCGATCTCCGCGCCCTGCTGCTCGGCGTTCTGCTGCAGCAGGTCGAGGATCTTGCGGTCGATCGCGTCGAGCTTCACGGTCGCACGAGGCCCGGCGGTCAGCGGCCCTTGACCGCGACCAGCTCGACCTCGAAGTCGAGTGTCGCGTTCGGCGGGATCACGCCGCCCGCGCCCCGCGCGCCGTAGGCGATGGCCGGCGGGCAGGTCAGCTTGGCCTTGCCGCCGACCTTCATCCGCTGCACGCCTTCGGTCCAGCACGGGATCACCGCGTTCAGCGGGAACTCGGTCGGCTCGCCGCGCTTGTAGGAGCTGTCGAATTCCTTGCCGCCGTCCGGGAAGGTGCCGCGGTAGTGGACCTTGACGGTGTCGGTGGCCGCGGGCGAGGCACCGGTGCCTTCCTTGAGCGACTGGTAGACGAGACCGCTGGGCGTCGTCACCGGCGCGGTCTGCGCCACGGAGGCGCCGGAAGCGAGGCACAGCGAGACCAGGGCGGCGCAGGACAGCGGAAGAAGGGAGAGGCGCACAGGATTTCCTTGAAGGGACGAAACCCCGATTATTGCCACGCCCCGCGACGTCACTGGCCTGCCGCCGGCGCCGGCAGGCTCTTGCGCACCGTCGCGACCTGCGCCGCCGTCACCGCTTCGGCCGCGTTGCCCCAGCTGCCACGCACGAAGCTCAGCAGCTCGGCCACGTCGGTATCGGACAGCCGCCAGCCGAAGCCCGGCATCGCCAGTGCCGAAGGACGCTGCCGCGTCGACGGCATCGCCGAGCCGGCGAGCACGATGCGGATCAGCGAGGTCGGGTCCTTCACGTTCACCACGCTGTTGCCGGCCAGTGCGGGAAACACGCCGTTCGCGCCGGCGCCGCTGGAGCGGTGGCAGGCGTTGCAATTGTTCAGATAGATCATCGCGCCCGCGCCCTCGACCGTGCCGGCCCTGAGCTTCGAGGTGGTCGGGTGCTGCTCGGATGCCGCGACGATCGCCGCCTGGGGCCTGGCCGGCGCCGCATCCGCCCGCGCGCCGACGGACTGCAGGTAGACGGCGATCGACGCCAGGTCCTCGCGCGTCAGGTACTGCGTGCTGTTCTCCACCACCTCCGACATCGCCCCGAAGGCCGCCGTGTGCGCGGTGCGGCCGGTCTGCAGGTAGGCGACGGTATCCTCGGTCGGCCACTGGGCGGCGCTCGGGCGGTCGCCATGGCGCAGCGGCTGGGCGAGCCAGCCGTCGATCAGAGCGCCCGCGAGATAGCTGTCGCCGCGGCGGTCGCTGCCCGCCTTGACGCCGCCGGTGATCGCGTTGCGCGGCGTGTGGCAGTCGCCGCAGTGCCCCAGGCCCTGCACCAGGTAGGCGCCG
>JAKONL010000489.1 GCA_022701965.1 Burkholderiaceae bacterium
TGCTCTACCGACTGAGCTACACCGGCGAAGCCTCGGATTATAGCGGTTCGTGATACCCGGTTACGCGCTCGACCTCATTTTTCGATCCCAAGATCACGCTGACGCGCTCATGGAGCTTCGTCGGCTGCAGGTCGAGGATGCGTCCACGGCCGTTGGTGGCGGCACCGCCGGCCTGCTCGACGAGCCAGCTCATCGGGTTGGCTTCGTACATCAGGCGCAACTTGCCGGGCTTGCCCGGCTCGCGCTTGTCCCACGGGTACATGAAGATGCCGCCGCGCATCAGGATGCGGTGCACGTCGGTCACCATGCTGGCGATCCAGCGCATGTTGAAGTCCTTGCCGCGCGGGCCTTCGGTGCCGGCGAGGCATTCGTCGATGTAGCGCTTCACCGGCTCGTCCCAGTGGCGCATGTTGCTCATGTTGACCGAGAACTCCTTCGTGTCCGCCGGGATCTGGATGTTCTCCTTGGTCAGCACGAACGAGCCCTGCTCGCGGTCGAGCGTGAACATCGCGACGCCGTCGCCGACCGTGAGCACCAGCGTGGTCTGCGGTCCGTAGATGCAGTAGCCGGCCGCGACCTGCTTGGCGCCGGCCTGCAGGAAGTCGGCTTCGGAGACGCCCGGATGGTCGTCGGGCTTCTTCAGCACGCTGAAGATGGTGCCGATGCTGACGTTGACGTCGATGTTGCTCGAGCCGTCGAGCGGGTCGAACAGCAGCAGGTATTCGCCCTGCGGATAGCGGTTGGGCACGACGTAGATGCTGTCCATCTCCTCGCTGGCCATGGCCGCGAGATGGCCGCCCCATTCGTTGGCCTCGATCAGTACTTCGTTGGCGATGATGTCCAGCTTCTTCTGCACCTCGCCCTGCACGTTCTCGCTGTCGGCCGTGCCGAGCACGCCGCCGAGGTCGCCCTTGTTGACCGCCATGCTGATGCTCTTGCAGGCGCGCGCGACCACTTCGAGCAGCAGCCGCAGCTGTCCCGGGATGAGGCCGTCGGCGCGCTGCTGCTCGACCAGATAGCGTGTGAGTGAGATTTTCTGTTGAGCCATGAGTTTTCCTTGGTTTCAGCCAGCGAGGGCGCGGTTGACAACTTCCTGCGTGTCCTTGCTGAGGTCGGGGCGGGCGGCGACGCGCGCGATGGCTTCGCGTGCGGCGCTGCGATAGGGTTCGGCCAGCTTGCTCCAGCGGTCGAGCGAGCGGGCGAGGCGGGCGGCGACCTGCGGATTGAGCGCGTCGAGCTCGATCACGCGCTCGCTCCAGAACACGTAGCCCGAAGCGTCGCGGCGATGGAAGGCGCCGGGGTTCGCGCTGCAGTAGCTGAAGATCACGCTGCGCGCGCGGTTCGGGTTCTTGAGCGAGAAGTCGGGATGCTTCATGAGCTGCCTGACCAGCGGCAGCACGTTGCCGCCGCGGTCGGGCGAGCCCGCCTGCAGCGAGAACCACTTGTCGATGACCAGCGCCTCGTTCCTGAACATCGCGTGGAAGCGGGCGAGCGCCTGCTCGGCCAGCGGATGGCCCGACGACACCAGCGCGCTCAGCGCGTTGAAGCGGTCGGTCATGTTGGCCGCGTCCTTGAAGCGCTGCAGCGTCTTGCCGGGCCACACGGTGTCGCCCGAGGTGCGTGCGGCGATGCACAGGTTCAGGAGCGCCATGCCGGCGAGCGCACGGCGGCCCGACGAGAGCGGGTCGGGCGTGTAGGCGCCGGTGTCCTGGTTCTGTTCGAAGACCTGTTCCCACTGCGCGAACAGCGCCGTCGCGAGCTGTGCCCGCATCGCTTCGCGCACCGCATGCACGCGCTGCGGGTCGACGACGTCGAGCTGCTCGGCGATGTAGGTCTCCGACGGCAGCGTGAGCACGAGTTCCTTGAACGCCGAGTCGAGTCCCGTGTCGCCGAGCACGCTGCGCATGGCGTCGACGTAGGCGTCGTCGAGCAGGGCGGCACCGGTGGCGAAGGCCGCATCGGCATCGGTCGACGTCACCGCGCGGATGGCGCTGCGCAGCGCGAGACGCTGGCCGGCTTCCCAGCGGTTGAACGGATCGGGGTCGTTCGCGAGCAGCGTGAGCAACTGGGCGTCGCCGTAGTCGAAATCGAGCACCACCGGCGCGCTGAAGCCGCGCAGGATCGACGGCACCGGTTCGGCATCGACGTTCTCGAAGACGAACTGCTGCGCCGCCTCGGTGACGACCAGCAGGCGGGTGCCGCTGGTAGCTTGTGCATCGCCCTGCAGTTGCAGCGGCAGCTCGCGGCCGTCCCGGTCCAGCAGGCCGAGGTTGACCGGGATCACGACCGGCAGCTTCTCCGCCTGGCCGGGTGTCGGCTTGCTGCTCTGCTCGAAGGCCAGCGTGTACGTGCGCGCGCCGGCGTCGTAGGTGCCGCGTGCGGCGAGGCGGGGCGTGCCGGCCTGGGCATACCAGCGCTTGAACTGCGGCAGCAGTCGAGCGAGTTCCGAATCCGGGTTCGCATCGGCGATGGCCTGCGCGAAATCGTCGCAGGTCACGGCGAAGCCGTCGTGGCGCTGGAAGTACAGCGTGATGCCGCGTTCGAAGCCGGCACGGCCGACCAGCGTCTGCATCATGCGCACGACCTCCGCGCCCTTCTCGTAGATCGTGACGGTGTAGAAGTTGCTGATCTCGATGTAGCTGTCGGGCCGCACCGGATGCGCCATCGGGCCGGCGTCCTCGGGGAACTGGGCGGTGCGCAGGACGCGCACGTCCTCGATGCGCTTGACCGCGCGCGCCGAGGCGTCGGCGCACAGGTCCATGCTGAACTCCTGGTCGCGGAAGACCGTGAGGCCTTCCTTGAGCGAGAGCTG
>JAKONL010000496.1 GCA_022701965.1 Burkholderiaceae bacterium
CCGGCGTGTCGATGCTCGACATCGAGCTGAAGTATTCGGAAGGCGAGCCCGCCATCAAGGAGATCACCCGCGTCTCCAAGCCCGGCCGGCGCGTCTACACCAAGATCAAGGAACTGCAGAAGTTCTACAACGGACTCGGCATCTCCATCCTGTCCACGCCGTCCGGCGTGATGAGCGATGCCGAGGCCCGCGCTGCCAATGTTGGCGGCGAAGTCCTTTGCCGCGTGTTCTGAGGGAGGGATAGGCATGTCGCGCGTCGGCAAATATCCCGTCTCCGTTCCCGCCGGTGTCACCGTCTCGATGAACGACGGCGTCGTCACCGCCAAGGGCAAGCTCGGCGAGCTGAGCTACCCGGTTGTGACCGATGCGGTGGACGTCGAGATCAAGGGCAACGAAGTCTCCGTCGCCCCCAAGGGCTCGGATCGTCGGGCCCGCACCATGTGGGGCACCACCCGCAGCCTGATCAACAGCATGTGCATCGGCGTTTCCACCGGCTTCTCGACCTTGATGGCCGTGGGACGCTCAACGACGATCTTGATCCCGGCCGGCACGGCGTAACGGATCTCGTGGCTGTAACCGAGGTTCAGCACGAGGTCGTTGCCCTGCATGGCGGCGCGGTAGCCGGTGCCGGTGATCTCCATCGACTTCGAGAAGCCGGTGGAAACGCCGATGCACATGCTGTTGATCAGGCTGCGAGTGGTGCCCCACATGGTGCGGGCCCGACGATCCGAGCCCTTGGGGGCCACGGACACTTCGCTGCCCTTGATCTCGACGTCCACGGCGTCGGTCACGACCGGGTAGCTCAGCTCACCGAGCTTGCCCTTGGCGGTGACGACGTCGCCGTTCATCGAGACGGTGACACCGGCGGGAACGGAGACGGGATATTTGCCGACGCGCGACATGCTTATCCCTCCCTCAGAACACGCGGCAAAGGACTTCGCCGCCAACATTGGCAGCGCGGGCCTCGGTGTCGCTCATCACGCCGCGGGGCGTGGACAGGATGGAGATGCCAAGTCCGTTGTAGAACTTCTGCAGCTCCTTGATCTTCGTGTAGACGCGCCGGCCGGGCTTGGAGACGCGGGAGATCTCCTTGATGGCGGGCTCGCCCTCGGAATACTTGAGCTCGATGTCGAGCATCGACACGCCGGGGCGCACCTGCTCGGAGCGCCAGGCGCGGATGTAGCCTTCGCGCTTCAGGACATCGAGGACGTCGGAACGCAGGCGGCTGGCCGGCGAAACGATACGGCTGTGCTTCGCGCGCTGTCCGTTACGGATGCGCGTGAGCATATCGCCGAGCGGATCGGAGAGAGACATGGTGTGCCCCGTTCCTTACCAGCTGGCTTTGACAAGACCGGGGATCTGGCCGTTCGAGGCCAGCTCCCGGAGCATGTTGCGGCTCAGCTTGAATTTGCGATAGTTGGCGCGAGGGCGGCCGGTCAGCTCGCAGCGCAGGCGCACGCGCACCTTGGCGCCGTTGCGCGGCAGCTCGGCGAGCTTCAGCGACGCCTCGAAACGCTCTTCCACCGGCAGTTCGCGGTCCATGACCACGGACTTCAGGGTGGCGCGCTTGCCAGCGTGCAGCTTCGAGAGGCGCTCGCGGCGCTTGTTCTTCTCGATAGCCGATGTCTTGGCCATACGGTTCTAATCCTCCGGAACCTGCCCGGTCTGGCCAAGTGGCCAGCCGGGGCGGTTTTCCAAACTCAGTTGACGAAAGGAAGATCGAAGGCCTTCATGAGGGCCTTGCATTCCTTGTCCGTCTTCGCCGTCGTGACGAACACGATGTCCATGCCCCGGATCTGATCGACCTTGTCGTAGCTGATCTCGGGGAAGATGATCTGCTCTTTCAGGCCCAGCGAGAAGTTGCCGCGGCCGTCGAAGCCCTTATTAGCAGGAAGGCCGCGGAAGTCACGCATGCGCGGCATCGCGACCGTCACGAGACGGTCGAGGAACTCGTACATGCGGGCCCGGCGCAGCGTCACCTTGGTGCCGATCGCCTGGCCTTCGCGGATCTTGAAGCCCGCGATCGCCTTCTTCGCCTTGGTCTTGACCGGCTTCTGGCCGGCGATGAGCGTCAGCTCACCGACCGCGACGTCGAGCTTCTTGCCATCGGCGGCGGCTTCGCCGACGCCCATGTTGATCACGATCTTCTCCAGCTTCGGCACCATCATCGGGTTGCCGTAGCCGAATTCTTCCATCAGCTGCTTGCGCACCGTATCGAGGTAGCGCTGCTGCATGCGGGGAAGCGTCTTCGCCTCGCTCATGCGATCACCTCGCCAGAGGCCTTCGCCACCCGGACCTTCTTGCCGTCCTCAAGCACCTTGAAGCCGACGCGGGTCGGCTTGCCGGACTTCGGGTCGAGCAGGGACAGGTTCGAGAGGTCGATGGTCGCCTCCTTCTCCACGATCCCGCCTTCCTGACCCGCGCCCTTCGGCTTGGTGTGGCGCTTCACGATGTTGACGCCCTGCACCACCGCGCGGTTGTCCGCCGGCAGGACCCGCAGGACCTCGCCCTTCTTGCCCTTGTCCTTGCCCGTCAGGACCTGGACCTGGTCGCCCTTCTTGATCTTGGCGGCCATGTTACAGGACCTCCGGCGCCAGGGAGATGATCTTCATGAACTTGCGCGCGCGCAGCTCACGGACCACCGGGCCAAAGATACGGGTGCCGATCGGCTCGTTCTGCTTGTTGATCAGAACGGCCGCGTTGCGGTCGAAGCGGATGGCCGTGCCATCCACCCGGCGCACCGGATAGGCGGTGCGAACGATGACCGCGCGCTGCACGTCACCCTTCTTCACCTTGCCGCGCGGGATCGCTTCCTTGACGGAGACGACAATGATGTCGCCCACCGACGCGGTGCGCCGCTTGGAGCCACCCAGCACCTTGATGCACTGAACCCGGCGGGCGCCCGAGTTGTCGGCGACCTCCAGGTTGGATTCGACGATGATCATCGATCGCTACCTCAGACCGTCGCCGGCTCGGCGGCGGCATCGAAGCCGGCCGGCGCCGCGACAGGCTCGCCATTGCGCGCGACCAGAAGCCAGGTCTTGCGCTTGCTGATCGGACGGCATTCCTCGATGGACACGAGGTCGCCTTCCTTGCACAGGTTCGCGTCGTCATGCGCGGCGTACTTCTTCGAGCGCCGGATGAACTTCTTGTAGAGCG
>JAKONL010000393.1 GCA_022701965.1 Burkholderiaceae bacterium
CCGCATCGGTCGCGATCGCGCTGGTGCTGGCCGCGCTGATCGGCCTGGTCACGCTGCGGCTGCGGGAGTTCGTCTTCTCGCTGGTGACCTACGCGGTGGCGGTGGTGGCGATGTCGCTGGCGGCGAACTGGTCGTTCCTCGGCGGCTCCGACGGCATCCGCGGGTTGCCGATGCTCGATCTCTCCTTCGCCGGCATCGCGCTCACCGCGCGCTCCGACCGGGAACTCTGGCCCTTCGCGTTCGGCCTGCTGGTGGTCGTCGTCTACCTGGTGGACCGCTTCCGGCATTCGCGCCTGGGCGCGGCGGCCATCATGACCCACCTCAACCCGCGCCTGGCCACCATCGGCGGGATCGACCCGGCGCGCGTGCGGCTGCAGGTGTTCCTGTTCTCGGCGCCGATCACCGCGGCCGCCGGCTGGCTCTACGCCTACCAGCGCGCCTACGTCAGCGCGGACATCCTGGAGAACTACTTCCTGATCCTGATGCTCACCGCCGTGATCCTGGTGGGCCGGCGCCAGCTGCTCGGCCCGCTGCTCGCGACCGCGCTGGTGCTGGTGCAGGAGAAGTTCTTCTCGTTCGGCGGCTACGTCGACAAGATCGTGCTGGGCAGCGTCCTCGTGATGGTGCTCGCGTTCTTCCCGCAGGGGCTGATGGGCCTGGCCCGCCCGCTCGCCCGACTGTTCCGCCCCGCGGCCAGGGTCGCTCCCGATCCCGTACCGACCGCTTCGACCGCATCGACCCTCATGGAGAACCCCAAGTGACCGTACTCTGGCAACCCACCCTCGACGAGACCGCCGCGCGCTGGCAGGCGCTGGCCGACCGTCTCGGCCGCGAGCGCTTCGCGCCGCTGGCCCCCGAACTCGACCGCGACCAGCGCTATCCGTGGGAGACCATCGAGGCGCTGGTCGAGCACAGGTTCGTCGGCCTGTTCCTGCCGAGCCAGTGGGGCGGGGAGGGCGCGAGCCTCGTCTCGACCGTCGCGGCCGTGGAGGCGCTGGGCACGCACTGCGCATCGACCGCGGCCATCATGTGCGCCTACCAGCTCGGCGCCTTCCCGATCCTCCTGGCCGGCACCGATGCGCAGAAGGATTTCTACCTGCGCGAGATGACGCAGGGCCGCGCGACCAGTTTCGCGCTGTCCGAGCGCATCGCCGGGTCGGATGCGGCGGCCATCGAGGCGACCGCGGTGCGCGAGGGCGACGGCTGGCGCCTGAAGGGCGAGAAGTACTGGATCGGCAACGGCGGCGCCTCGCGCTACTACGTGGTGTTCGCCAAGACCGATCCGGCGCTGGCCGGCCGCGGCATCTCGGCCTTCATGGTCGACAAGGAGCAGCCCGGCGCGGTCGTCGACGAGCTGTCCGACAAGATGGGCATCCGCGGCACGCAGACCTCCAACCTGAAGGTCGACCTGGTGGTGCCCGACAGCGCGCGCATCGGCGAACTCCACCGCGCCCTGCGCCTCGCGCTGCAGACGCTCAACGTCGGCCGGATCATGGTCTCGGCGCAGTCGATGGGACTGGCCATCGCGGCCTTCCGCGAGGCGTCGCGGCGCGCCGTCGAGCGCAGGACCTTCGGCACGCCCATCGGCGACAACCAGGGCATCGGCTTCATGCTGGCCGACATGGCCACCGAGATCTCCGCGGCCCGCATGATGCTCTACGAGGCCGCGCGCGCCTACGACCGCGGCGAGGACGTCTCCAACCTCGGCGCGATGTCCAAGCTCTTCACCTCCGAGGTGGCCCACCGCGCGGCGGACAACGCGGTGCAGATCTGGGGTGGGCTCGGCTACTGCAAGCCCACCGTGGCCGAGCGCCTCTACCGCGACCAGCGCATCCTCGAGATCTACGAGGGCTCCTCCGAGATCCAGCGGCTCGTGCTCTCGCGCGCGATCCGCAAGGAAGCGGAAACGCCGGCATGACGCGGCCCGCCCAAGAAGCCTTCTCGGCCGACATCTGGCACGAGGCGGAGACCTGGTCGCGCGACCGCATCGAGAGCTTCCAGCTCGACGCGCTGCGCCGCCAGCTGGCGCGTGTCGGGCGCACCAGCAACCACTACCGGCGCGTGTTCGCCGAGGCCGGCTTCGAGCCCGGCGACCTGAAGAGCCTGGCCGACCTGCGGCGCCTGCCGTTCACGCGCAAGTCCGACTACGTCGCCGGCCTGGCCGCCGAACCGCCGTTCGGCAGCCTGGCGGCGGTGGCGCCGGGGGAGGCGGTGCGCGTGCACTTCTCCTCGGGCACCACGGCGCGGCCGGCGCCGGTGCTCTGGACGCAGGGCGACATCGACCGCTGGGCCGACCTCTACGCGCGCTATCTCTACGCGCAGGGCCTGCGGCGCGGCGACGTGTTCCAGTGCATGTTCAACTACGCCTGGTTCGTCGGCGGGCTGGGCGCCACGCTCGCCGCGCAGCGGCTCGGGGCGCTGGTGATCCCGGCGTCGTCGGGCGACACCCAGCGCCAGATCGAGACCATCTTCCAGTACGGCAGCCGCTGCGTGATCGGCACGCCGTCGTTCATGGCGCACATGGCCGAGGCGGCCGAGCAGGCGGGCCACGACCTGGCCGCATCGACGGTGCGGATGGTGTGCGTGGGCGGCGAGCCGGGCGCCAGCATTCCGGGCACGCGCGAGCGCATCGAGCGCCAGTGGGGCGCGAAGATGTTCGACTGCTACGGCGCGCTCGAATGCCAGCCGATCGGCTGGGACACCGCCGCGCAGCTCGGCCCGACGCTGGCCGAGGACTTCATCTACGTCGAGATCCTGCATCCCGACACCGAGGAGCCGGTGGCCGACGGCGAGCGCGGCGTGCTGGTTCTCACGCACCTCGACAAGGAGGCCTGCCCGCTGGTGCGCTGGTGGACCGGCGACATGGTGGTGCGCGACAGCCGGCCCGCGCCCGACGGCCGCACGCACGCCCGGCTCGCCGGCGGCGTGCTGGGGCGCGCCGACGACATGCTGATCGTGCGCGGCGTGAACCTGTTCCCGTCGGCGGTGGAGGACGTCGTGCGCGCGTTCCCGGGGCTGTCGAACGAGTACCTGATCGTGCTCGACGACTCCGTGAAGGATCCGGTCACCGGCTTCCTGACCGGCGTGCGGCTGCAGGTCGAGCGCGAGGGCGACGACAGCGCCGATCTCGGCGAACGGCTCGCGCAGCGGTTGCGCGAGCGGCTCCAGGTGCGCTTCCACGTCGAGGTGGTCGCGGCCGGCACCCTGCCGCGCACCGTCCACAAGGCCAGGCGGGTGGTGCATGCCTGATGCCGGCGGCGGGCCGCCGCGCCCCCTCGCGGGCAAGCGCGTGGTCGACCTGTCGCAGTTCATCGCCGGCCCGACCGCCGCGCAGTACCTGGCCGACTACGGCGCCGAGGTGACCAAGATCGAGTCGCCCGGGGGCGACCGCTCGCGCACCCTGCCGGGCAACGCCTTCGGCAGTTACTACACGCGCGCCTTCAACACCGGCAAGAGCAGCCGGGTGCTGGACCTGCGCGCGAGCGCCGACCGCGAGGCGCTCGACGCGCTGCTGGCCGGGGCGCATGCGCTGGTGTGCAACCTCGCGCCGTCGTCGCTGCGCGGGCTGGGGCTGGACGGCCCCACGCTGCGCGCGCGCTTCCCCGCTCTCGTGGTCACGCTGATCTCCGGCTACGGGCAGCAGGACGCGCGCACCTGCATGGACACCATCGCCCAGTGCGAGTCGGGCTTCGCGCAGCTCAACGGCGACGAGGGCGGGGCGCCGCGCCTGGCGTCGGGCTGGCCGGTCGACATGTTCTGCGGCCTGCATGCGGGCTTCGCCACCGCCATGGCGCTGCTGGATCCGGCCGGTGGGGGCCGGCTGGTCGATCTCTCGATGATGGAAGTGGCCGTGGCGACGATGGTCGGCCCGGCCGTGCTCACGATGAGCGAGGGCGCGACGCTGTCCCCGCCGATGGGCAACCGCGACCGCGCCTCGGCGCCGTCGAGCATCTACCGCTGCGCCGACGGCCACGTCTACATCCTCGGCGGGCTGGACGCCTACTGGCAGAAACTGCGGCCGCTGGTCGGCGGCGACGACGCCCCGATCGACGAGCGCATCGCCCGCGCCGCCGAGTTCGACGCCCGGGTCGAGGCCTGGACGTCCGCACGCCCGAAGGCCGAGGTCCTCGCGCGCATGCAGGCGATGCAGATTCCGGCGGGCAACGTCAACGAACCGTCCGACGCGCTGGCGCAGGTGCGCGCGTTGCGCCCCGGCGCGGTCTCGCGGGCGACGGCCTCCGGCGAGCATGTGCCCGCGTTCCCGGTGCTGTTCGACGGCCGCCGTCCCGAGCGCAGCGCCGCTCCCCGTGTCGGCAGCGCGCGCGGACCCTCCCACCCACCGGCATCCCTCCCATGACGCAACCCTCGGCGCCGTCCGCTTCCGGCCCCTCCGGCCCATCCGGCCCACCCGTCCAGGCCTTGCGCGACGGCGTCCACGCCGGGCGCAGCGCCTTCGTCTCCGGCGCCGGCTCGGGCATCGGACGCGGCATCGCGCTGCGGCTGACGGCGCTCGGCATGGACGTGTTCGGCACCGGCCGGCGCGTGGAGGCGCTCGAGGAGACCGACCGTCTCGCCGACGGGTTGCCGGGCCGCTTCGGCTTCGCGCCCTGCAACGTCCGCGAGACGGAGGCGATCGAGGCGCTGGTGCGCCGGGTCGGCGACACGCAGGGCATCGACCTGCTGGTGAACAACGCCGGCGGCCAGTTCTTCGCGCCCGCCACGTCCATCAGCCGCAAGGGCTGGGACGCGGTGATCGACGTCAACCTGTCGGCGATCTTCACCGTCACCAAGGCCGCCCATCCGTACCTGAAGGCCCGCCGGGGCAGCGTCGTCAGCATCTCGCTGTCGGGCGTGGACCGCGGCTCGATGGGCATCGCGCATTCGATCGCGGCGCGCGCCGGCGTGCTGGGGCTGATGCGCACGCTGGCCCTCGAATGGGCGGCCGACGACATCGCGCTCAACTGCATCGGACCCGGCGCCGTGCTGACCGAAGGGCTGACCGGCGAGGCCGCCAGGCCGATGCTCGAGCGGCTGGTGCAGGCCACGCCGATGGGTCGCGCCACGAGCGTGGAGGAGGTGGCCGAGCTGGTCGCGTTCCTCGCGACGCCGGCAGCGCACCTCATGACGGGCCAGCTGATCCAGATCGACGGGGCGGCGCATCTCGGGAGCGGCCTGCACATGCTGGCCGGGTGAGCAGGGCCGCCGGGCGGAACGGCCTGCCGTTCACTCGGCCTTGATGCCCTTCTCCTTGATCAGGTCGCCCCAGAGCCGGTACTCGGCCTTCATGTCGGCCTGAAGCCTGGCGGGGCTGTCCTTGCCCTGCGGCACCAGCGCCATCGCCACCAGCTTGGCGTTGAACGCCGGCTCGGCGAGGATTTCGGCTGTTGCGGCGTTGATCGTCTTCACGGCGGCGTCCGGTACGTTCGCGCCGGTGAAGAGCTGGTACCAGCCGCGGCCGAAGCGCTGGCCTTTCTCGAACATCGGCGGTACGTCCGGCATGCCGGGCCACGGCTTGTCGTCGCCGATGCCCAGCGCGCGCAGCTTGCCTTCCTTGATGTAGGGTTGCGAGGTCGCCATCGCGTCGAGCATGGTCTCCACCCGGCCGGACATCAGGTCGATCAGGGCCGGCGACGTGCCCTTGTACGGCACCGTCGTCATCTTCACGCCCTGCGCTTCCTGGAACTGCGTGCCGATCAGGTGGGTGATGCCGCCCTGGCTCGGCGTGGCGTAGTTCACCCTGCCGGGATTCGCCTTCATGTACCCCACCAGTTCCGGCAGCGTCTTCTGCGGCAGGCTCGCGGGCGCGACCAGCACGAAGACGATGCCGGTCAGCGACGCCACCGGCCGCAGTTCGGCCAGCACGTCCACGGGGCTCGACGCCTGCAGCTGCGGGGCGATCAGCATCGTGTTGGTCACCAGCAGCAGGGTGTGGCCGTCGGCCGGCGCCTTGGCGACCTGGGCGGCGGCCAGCAGCGTGCCGGCACCCGGCTTGTTCTCGACGATCACCGGCTGGCCGAGCTTTTCCTGCAGCTTCTGGCCGTAGTCGCGCGCCAGGATGTCCGCGCCGCCACCGGGCGGATAGGCGACCACGATGCGCAGCGGCTTCGTCGGGAAGTCCTGCGCCTGCGCGGCGAAAGCCAGCGCGCACAGCGCGAGGGCCGCGACGACGCGGCGGCGAAAGGGCGCGGACGGCATGGTCAGGTCTCCTCGTCGAGCCGCCTCTGGCGCGCCTGCCACCGGGCGAGCGTCCAGAAACAGGTGTCCATCGAACGGAAGAGCGCGACGTGCGGCGCGGCGGCCGCCTCCGCATAGCCCGGCCCGCCCATCCACTGGGTGAGCCAGACGTTGCAGGCGATCTTTCCGGACTGGCCCGCCAGCGCGTCGAGCACGGCGGTGCGCGGCGTCGCCGCGTCGTAGGCCTGGATCTGCGGCATGACGACCGTGTCGAAGGCATCGTCCTGCATCAGCGCGCCGGCACAGGCGGCGAAGGAGCCCGGATCGCTGATCACCTGCGCGGTCGTGTCGTAGGGGTTGAGCGCGTAGCCGAACGCCGGGATGGCGTCGGCCAGCACCCGGGCGTGCGCCGGGTCGGCGGCCTGCGGCAGCTCGACGCCGTGCGCGCCGGCCGCATCGGCGGCGATGATGCAGGCGCCGCCCGAGGTGCTCAGGACCGCCGCGCCGCGCCCCCGGGCCCGGGGCGCCTTGGCGAAGAAGCTGGCCACCTCCATCACGCGGTCGAACTGCTCGACCAGCACCGCGCCGCTGTCGTCGAACAGGGCGCGCCATTCGTCGTGCGAACCGGCCACGGACGCCGTGTGCCGCCAAGCCGCATGGCGCCCCTTCTCGCTGCGCCCGAGCTTGTGCACGATCAGCGGCTTGCCGGCCGCCAGCGCCGCCTTCGCGGCGGCCGCCATGCGGCGCGGATGCTCGTGGCCTTCGAGGATGCAGACGATGGCCCTGCAGGTCGCCTCGCCGGCCAGGTAGCTCACGTAGTCGGCCACGTCGACGTCGACCATGTTGCCGCAGGCCAGCGCATGGCTGACCGGCGTGCCCGCCTGCGCGGCCTGGGCGATCGCCATGGCCAGCGCGCCGGACTGGCTGGCGATGCCGATCGCGCCGGCGCCCGGCCGGGCCACCGGAAACTCCGAGAACGACAGCTGCACGCCGGTCGCGTAGTTGGCGAAGCCGATGCAGTTGGGGCCCACGAGGCGCGTGCGGCTGCCGCGCACCAGCGCGGCCAGCGCGCGCTGCTCGTCGAGCCGCTCGGGCAGGTCGGTCTCGGCATAGCCCGAGGCGTAGATCAGCACGCCCGGGACGCCCGCTTCGACGCAATCCGCGACCAGCGCGTGGACCTTCTCGCGCGGCACCGCGATCACCGCGCAGTCGGGGACCGCCGGCAGGTCGCGCACGGCGGCGTAGCAGCGGTCGGCGCCGAGGGTCGTGTACTGCGGATTCACGAGGTAGCACGGCCCCTCGAAGCGCGCGCGCAGGTTCTTGAGCGTGCGTTCGCCGAAGGAGCCGGCGCGGCTCGACGCGCCGACCAGCGCGACGCTCCTGGGCGCCAGCAGCGCGTCGAGCTCGGCATGCGAGTAGACCGTTTCGCGCAGGGCCTGCATCACAGGCCGATCGTGTAGCCGCCGTTGACCGAGAGGTGCTGCCCGGTCACGTAGGACGCGGCGTCCGACAGCAGGAAGCACACCGGCCGCGCGACTTCCTCGGCCTCGCCCCAGCGGCCCAGCGGGATCTGTGAGAGGTAGGTGTCGGCGAATTTCTCGCCGCGGATGGTCTCGGTCATCGGCGTCTCGACGACGCCGAAGCCGACGGTGTTGCAGCGGATGCCGAACTTGGCCCACTCGCGCGCGGCGCACATCGTCATGCCGAGCACGCCGGCCTTGGCGGTGCCGTAGTTGATCTGGCCGATCGTGCCGCGGCGGCCGGCGTCGGAGGAGATGTTGACGATCGAGCCCGCGATCTTCTCGCCGGCCTTCGTCCGCGCCAGCAGGTGCCGGCCCAGCGCCTGGAGGAAATAGAACGACCCCGAGAGATGCACGTCGATCACCGTCTGCCAGGCGTCGAGCGACATCTTGTCGATCATGGCCGTGCGGGTCACGCCCGCGTTGTTGACCAGGCCGTTGACGCCGCCGAAGGCCGCCACGCCGGCGTCCACGGCGGCCTGCGCCACGGCGGGGTCGGCCACGCTGCCGGTCACGGTCGCGCAGTTCGCGTCGCCCAGCTCGGCGCGCAGCGCGTCGAGCGCCTCGGCGTTCAGGTCGACGGCCACCACCTTGCCGCCCATCGCGACCACGGTCGAGGCCAGCGCCTTGCCGATGCCCTGGGCGGCGCCGGTCACGATCACTTGCTTGCTGTTCAGGGAGAAATCGGGTGTCTGCACGTCGTTGGTCCTGGTGGGAGGTGTGGAAATCACAGCGTCTCTTCGGTGCCCAGCACCATCGTGACCTGGCTGGAGAGTTCGCCGCCGTTGCCGTGCGCGACGGCCAGGCGCGCGCCTTCGACCTGGCGCTCGCCGGTCGTGCCCTGCAGCTGCTGCGCGGCCTCGACCACGGTGAAGAGGCCGTACATGCCCGGATGCACGCAAGACAGCCCCCCGCCGTTGGTATTGACCGCCAGCTCGCCGCCCGGGGCGATGCGCCCGCCCTCGACGAAGGCGCCGGCCTCGCCCTTGGCGCAGAAGCCCAGGTCTTCCAGGAACAGCAGGGTGTTGATCGTGAACGCGTCGTAGACCTCGACCACGTCGATGTCCTTGGGCGTCACGCCGGCCTGCGCCATGGCGCGCGGCCCGGACACCGCGGCCGCCGTGGTGGTCAGGTCGGGCATCGAGGTGATGTCGCGATGGTGCGTGGACGCGGCGTTGCCGAGGATGTAGACCGGGCGGCTGGAAAGGTCCCGGGCCCGGTCGGCGCGCGTCATGACGATGGCGGCCGCGCCGTCGGTGACCAGGCAGCAGTCGCGCACCGACAGCGGATCGCACACCATGCGCGACGCCAGGTACTCGTCCATGCCCAGCGGTTCGCGCATGAAGGCGTCCGGATTGAGCCGCGCCCACTTCCGCGCCGCGATCGCGACCTCGCCGAGCTGCTCGCGCTTGAGGCCGAACTCGTGCATGTACCGAGACGTCGCCAGCGCATAGGCGCCGACCGGCCGCGGCAGCTTGTACGGTCCCTCGTAGGCCGACGGCCGCATCGAGCTCACCAGCCCGCCGGAGGCACTGCGCTGGTTGCTGCCGTAGGCCACCAGCGCCACGTCGCACTGGCCGGCCTCCAGCGCCAGCGCGGCCCACATGCAGTGCGTGAGGAACGCGGACCCGCCGGTGCGGTTGTTGTCGGTCACGCGCGGCGTGATGCCGAGGTACTCGGCGAAGGTCAGGCCCGAGAGATAGTCGTCGGGCAGGCCGATGAAGAGGCCGTCGACGTCGGCGGGCGTCAGGCCCACCGCGCCCAGCGCGCGGACGCTGGCCGAGACGGCGAGGTCGATCGACGACAGGCCGGGCGACTCGCCCATGCCGTAGGTCGTGGCCGAGACGATCGCGGTCCTGCCGCGGGGAAAACGGTCCGCGCTCATGATTGCTGGCCTTTCTGGACGACGGCGTCGAACACCACCAGCGGCTTGCCCTCGACCGTGTCGATGCGCGCCCTGACGGCCATGCCGATGCGCACGTCCTGCGGTGCGACGCCTTCGACGCGGCTCATCATCCGCGGGCCTTCGGCCAGCTGGACCAGCGCCACGTTGAACGCCGGCTCGGGCGGCTTGCGCCGCACGACCGTGGTCGCATGGACGACGCCGTCGCCGGAGGCGGGCACCCAGTCGAGGTCGAGCGCGCCGGTGCGCGGCGCGGCGACCCGCGGATAGAACACGTGTCCGCCCGAGCTGCGCGAGCGCTGGATCATGAAGCGGCCCTCGGCGAGGAACGCGAAATACTCTTTCTCGGGCTGCAGCGTCGCGCCGCCGTGCCCTTCCGTCCGATCGGGTTGTGTCATCGCGTGGTCTCCGTGGGCCAGCTGTAGAGCGGCGGTTGCTTGTCGACGAAGCGCCGCACCGCCTCCTGGTGGAAGCCGCTTTCGCGGCAGATCGCCTGCGCCATGGCTTCCTGGGCGCACACGGTGTGGCGGTCGCTTTCGAAGGCGCGGTTCATGATCGACTTGGCGACGCCGAGCGCGCCGGTCGGCGCGCCGTGGAAGCGTGCCGCGAATTCGAGCGCGGTGGCGCGCAGGTCGCCGTCGACCAGCCGGTGCACCAGCCCGATGCGGTGCGCCTCCTCGGCCTCGACGACGCGGCCGGTGAAGACCATGTCCTTGGCGGCGGCCAGACCCACGGCGCGCGGCAGCAGATACATGGCGGCCATGTCGGGCACGTAGCCGAGCCGGCCGAAGACCGCGCAGAACGACGCGCGCCGGGTCGCGAGCACGAAGTCCGCGCACAGCGCGAACGAGAGGCCGCCGCCGAACGCGACGCCGTCGATGGCCGCGATCACCGGCTTCTCCATGTCGATGAGCTCCTCGAACCAGCGGTGGATCTGCAGGATGCGCTCGCGGCCCTCGAACACGTCGCGCGCGGCGCCCTGGGACTCGGCGAGCACCTTCACGTCGCCGCCCGCGCAGAAGTGCCTGCCCGCGCCGGTCAGGACGATCGCCTTGACGCCCGGATCGTCGCGCAGCGCCGGCACCGCGGCGGCGAGCTCGCGGCGCATGTCGTAGTCCAGGGCGTTGCGCGCCTCGGGCCGGTCGAGCGTGAGGACGGCGGTGGCGCCGACGTGTTCGATGGCGATGGCTGGCATGGCGTCTCGCGATCCGCTCAGTGCGTGACCTGGATCAGCCACTGCGCGACCACGGCCGGGCGCTCGGCGCCGTCGATGCGCACCTCCACGTCCCAGGTGCAGCGCAGGTCGCCCGGGCGCACGTCCTCGGCCCTGGCGAGCGTGAACCGGCCCGACACCATCGAGCCGCTGCGCACCGGGCCGGTGAAGCGGACCTTGTCGAAACCGTAGTTCACGCCGTGGCGCCGGTTGGGAAAGTGCAGGCACTGCCCGTACCACGCGGGCAGCAGCGAGAGCGTGAGCAGCCCGTGCGCGATGGTCGCGCCGTAGGGCGACTCCTTCGCGGCCCGCTCGGTGTCCACGTGCAGCCACTGGTGGTCGTGCGTGAGGTCGGCGAAGACGTCGATCATCTTCTGGTCGACGAGCATCGAGGTGCTGGTGGTGCTCTGGCCGACGAAGGCGCGGATCGCTTCGGGTGAATCGAGGGTGACCATGGTGTGATGTCCTTCCTGTGGTGCGCGACGTTCAGTCGGCCTTGACGCCGAGCAGGTGCGCCAGCGGGATCCAGCGTGCGCGCTCGTCGGCGATGAAGCGGCCGAACGCCTCGGGCGAGCCGGGCATCGGCTGGGCGCCGATGTGGTTGAGTCTGGCGATGAGCTCCGGATCCTTCAGCGCGGCGTTGACGGCCCGGTTGAGACCGTCGATGGCCGCGCGCGGCGTGCCGGTGCGCGCCATCACGCCGAACCAGGCGCTCGCGTCGTGGCCGGGATAGCCGGCCTCGGCGAGCGTGGGCACGTCGGGGATCTGCGGGAAGCGCTTGCCGTCGAGGATCGCCAGCGGCACGATCCGCCCGGCCTTGGCCTGCTGCATGCACGAGGGCAGGGCGTCGTACATGAGGTCGACGTTGTTGCCCAGCATGCTGGTGATGGCGGGCGCGCTGCCGGTGAACGGCACGTGCGTCACCTTGAAGCCCATCGCGCGGCTCGCGCCCTCGCCGGCGAGGTGGGTGATGTTGCCGCTGCTGGCCGAACCCATCGTGAAGCGCGCATCGGGTTTGCGTCCCAGCGCGATCAGTTCCGCCACGTTCCTCGCGCCCAGCTCCTTGCGCGTGACCAGCAGCAGCGGCGACTTGCCCATGCCGACCACCGGCACGAAGTCCTTCTCGGGGTCGTAGGGCATCTTCGCGTAGATGGCCTGGTTGATGACGATCGGCGCGTTGGAGCCGACGAAGAAGGTGGTGCCGTCCGGCTCGGCGCGCAGCGTCGCCTCGGCGGCGATCATGCCCGCGGCGCCGCCCCGGTTGTCGATGACGATCGGCGTGCCGAGCTGCTGCGATGCGGCCTGCGCCACCAGGCGCGTGATCTGGTCGGCCGCACCACCGGCCGGATAGGGAACGATGAAACGCACGGGCGCGCGGTTCTGCGCCAGCGCGCCCGGCGCCGCCAGCGCGGCCAGTGCGCCGGCGAGCAGCGTGCCGAGGAATTCACGTCGCATGAGGGTCTCCATCCTTTTCTTTCTTCTTCGTTGCGACTCAGACGACGCCCTTCGCGCGCAGCGCGGCGATGCGCGCGGTGTCGAGTCCGAGCTTCTCCGCGAGCACCGCGTCGGTGTGCTCGCCCAGGGTCGGCGCCGCGCGGCCGTAGGCGACGGGCGTCTGCGAGAAGCGCAGCGGGCTCGCCACCCCCGGCGCCTGCACGCCGGCTGCGTGCGGCAGCGACAGCTTCATGCCGCGATGGCGCACCTGTGGATCGTCGAAAACCTGCTGCATGTCGTTGATGGGCCCGCAGGGCACGTTCGCCGCCTCCAGCAGCGCGACCCACTCGGCCATCGGCCTGAGCGCCAGCACCTGCGCGAGTTCGGGGATCAG
>JAKONL010000497.1 GCA_022701965.1 Burkholderiaceae bacterium
CGGGGATGTTGACCGTCAGCACCACCTTCGCGACGACCGCGTGGCTCCAGCGGTCGAGCTGCTCGAGGAGCGGCCTGATCAGTGGCAACTGCCCGTGGCTGACGATCGAAACGGTGATCGATTTAGGGGAAGCCGGGAATGCCGGATGCGCTGGCTGCGACGGGGATGGATGGTTCGGCATGGTCTAATTTCGCTCGGGAATTCTAGGTTCCCCCATCCCTCCCTCCGCCTCCCATGATTGCCCTGATCCTCCTCGGTTTCGTCGTCTCCGTGTTCGCCGTGCTGGTGTTCATGCGGCGCGCACGGCGCCACGCGCGCCGCTATGCGATCGACATGCCGCAGCGCTTCCACGTGGGGCACGTGCCGCGCCTGGGCGGTGCCGGGATCCTGCTGGGCACGGGCGCGGCCTGGCTCGTGGCCGGCTGGCCGGGCGACCCGTTCAACGTCGGCTGGCCGGCGTCGGCCTCGGCGCTGCTCGTGCTGTGCATGGCCCCGTCGGTGCTCGGTGGCATCGTCGAGGACGTGACGCAGCGCGTCCCGGTACGCTTCCGGCTCGGCCTGACGCTGGGCTCGGCGGTGCTGCTGTGCTGGCTGCTCGGGCTGGGCGTGCATCGCACCGGGCTGGGCTTCGTCGACGCGGTGATGCGGGCGCTGCCGATCCTGGCGGTGCTGCTCGCCGTGGTCGCCATCGGCGGCCTGCCGCACGCCTTCAACATCATCGACGGCTACAACGGCCTGGCCGGCGCGGTCGCGGTGCTGGTCTGCCTGGCGATCTCGCACGTGGCGCTGCAGGTCGGCGACCGGCAACTGGCCGCGATGGTGCTGTGCATGGTCGGCGCGACGATGGGCTTCCTGATGTGGAACTACCCGAGCGGCCGCATCTTCGCCGGTGACGGCGGCGCCTATGTCTGGGGCATGGTGATCGCGGTGGCATGCGTGCTGCTGGTACAGCGCCATCCGACGGTGTCGCCGTGGTTCCCGATGCTGCTCCTGATCTATCCCGTCTGGGAGACGCTCTTCTCGATCTACCGCAAGATGGCGCGCGGCCAGTCGCCCGGCACGGCCGACGCACTGCATTTCCACCAGCTGATCTTCCGGCGCATCGTGCGGGTCGCCTTCACCGACGACGAGGCGCGCCAGCTCCTGCGGCGCAACAACCGCACGTCGCCCTATCTGTGGATGTTCGCCGCGATGTCGGTGGTGCCGGCCGTGCTGTTCTGGCGCAACACGCTGGCGCTGATGCTGTGCTGCCTGCTGTTCGTCACGACCTACGTGCTGGCCTACCTGATGATCGTGCGCTTCAAGGTGCCGCGCTGGCTGCGGCACTGAGCCCGCACGTTCGCCTTCGATGTCGTTGCGGCGCAATGTCCTGTGGAACCTCGCCGGTACGGGATTGCCGCTCGTGGCCGGCGCCGCGCTCGTGCCGTACCTGGTGCGGTCCGTGGGCATCGAGGTGTTCGGGATCCTGACCCTGGTCTGGGCGCTGATCGGCTATTTCAGCCTGTTCGATTTCGGCCTCGGCCGTGCGCTGACCCAGCAGGTGGCCCGCAAGCTCGCCGCCGACCGGGTCGACGAGGTGCCATCGCTGGTCAAGGCCGGATTGCTGGCGACGGCGGCGATGGGCGTCGCGGGCGGAACACTGCTCGCCGTCCTGGCCGAGCCGCTCGCCGTGGACGGCCTCAAGGTTTCCGCCGCACTGCACGACGACGTCTTCCATGCGCTGCTGATCGCCGCGGTCGGCGTGCCGTTCACCACGGCCACCGTGGGCCTGCGCGGCGTGCTCGAGGCCTACGAGGACTTCCGCAGCGTCAATCTGCTTCGCATGATGCTGGGGCTGGCCAACTTCGCGTTGCCGGCGCTCAGCGTGGCCTGGTTCGGGCCGTCGCTGGTGCCGATGGTGGCGGGCCTGACGGTGGCGCGCGCCGTCTTCGGCATCGCGCACTGGGCGATCGTGCGCCGCCGCCTGGGCGGTGGGTTCGCCCGCGGGGCGCTGCAGCGCGCCGGCATCGGCGCGCTGCTGTCCTTCGGCGCCTGGATGACGGTGTCGAACATCGTCAGCCCGCTCATGGTCGTGGCCGACCGCTTCGCGATCTCGGCCGTGATGGGCGCCGCGGTGGTCGCGTACTACGCGGTGCCCTCGGAGGTCGTGGCGCGCCTCCTGATCCTGCCGGGCGCGCTCACCGGCGCGCTGTTTCCGCGGCTCGCCTCGCTCATGACGCACGACCTGGGCGCGGCGCACCGGCTCTACCGGCGGTGCGTGGCGGTGGTGGCCTGCGTGCTGGTGCCGCTGTGCACGCTGATGGCGTTCGGCGCGCACTGGGGCCTCTCGCTGTGGCTGGGCGACGGTTTCGCCGACCGCGCCGCGCCGGTGGCGGCGATCCTGGCGCTGGGGCTGCTTTTGAACGGCATTGCCTACGTGCCGTTCGCTGCCGTGCAGGCCGCGGGCCTCGCGCGCACGACGGCCCAGCTGCACGTGGCCGAGGCCGTCGTCTACTTCCCGGTGCTGTGGTTCGCGCTGGGGCACTTCGGCTTGGCGGGCGCGGCGGCGGCCTGGACGCTGCGCGTGGGCATCGATCTCGTGCTGCTGCAGGAGGTGGTGCGCCGCCACGTGTTCGTGCGCCTTTCGTCACGCACCATGCGGCACAATTTGCCATCCCCCGAACCGGAGCGTCCATGACTGCGACAGTGCCCGAGCACCTGCTCAACATTCCTCCCCGCGACAAGGCCGAGATCCTGGCCCAGGCGCTGCCCTACATCCGCAAGTTCCACGGCAAGACCATCGTCATCAAGTACGGCGGCAACGCCATGACCGACCCCGCGCTGCAGGCCGACTTCGCCGAGGACGTGGTGCTGCTCAAGCTGGTGGGGATGAACCCGGTGGTGGTGCACGGCGGCGGCCCGCAGATCGAGGCGGCGCTCAACAAGCTCGGCAAGAAGGGCAGCTTCATCCAGGGCATGCGCGTGACCGACGAGGAGACGATGGAGGTCGTCGAATGGGTGCTCGCCGGCGAGGTGCAGCAGGACATCGTGGGGTTGATCAACCAGGCCGGCGGCAAGGCCGTGGGCCTGACCGGGCGCGACGGCGGCCTGATCCGCGCGCAGAAGCTCAAGCTGGCCGACCGTGCCGACCCGAGCGTGCTGCACGACGTCGGGCAGGTCGGCGACATCGTCTCGATCGATCCGAGCGTGGTGAAGGCGCTGCAGGACGACGCCTTCATCCCGGTCATCAGCCCGATCGGCTTCGGGGAGGACAACGAGAGCTACAACATCAATGCCGACGTCGTCGCCGGCAAGCTCGCCACGGTGCTCAAGGCCGAGAAGCTGATGCTCCTGACCAACACGCCCGGCGTGCTCGACAAGGCCGGCAACCTGCTGACCAACCTGAGCGC
>JAKONL010000531.1 GCA_022701965.1 Burkholderiaceae bacterium
GGCGCGTCGACCTGCCCGAGCCGGTCTCGATCCCGATGACCGCCGCGGCCGTGACCGATACGCGGCTCGCCTCGACCGTGTCTAGCGGCGGCGCCAAGGTGCAGACGGTCGAACACCTGATGTCGGCCTGCGCCGGACTGGGTATCGACAACCTGGTCATCGACATCACGGCCGACGAGGTGCCGATCCTCGACGGTTCTGCCTCCTCCTTCGTGTTCCTGCTGCAGAGCGCGGGCATCGAGCTGCAGAAGGCGCCGCGGCGCTTCATCCGCGTCGTCAAGCCGGTCGAGGTGCGCGAAGGCGAGGGCGCCAACGCCAAGTGGGCGCGGCTCGAGCCCTATCACGGCTTCAAGCTGAGCTTCGAGATCGACTTCGACCATCGCGTGGTCGATTCGACCGGACAGCGCGTCGAGTTCGATCTGGGCAGCGGCTCGTACAGCCGCGACATCGCGCGTGCGCGCACCTTCGGGTTCACCAAGGAGGTCGAGTACATGCGCAGCAAGGGCCTGGCGCTCGGCGGCGGGCTCGACAACGCGATCGTCATGGACGACACCAAGGTGCTCAACGCCGGCGGCCTGCGCTACGACGACGAGTTCGTGAAGCACAAGATCCTCGACGCCATGGGCGACCTGTACGTCGTCGGCCGGCCGCTGCTGGCCGCCTACAGCGCCTTCCGCTCGGGACACGCGCTCAACAACAAGCTGCTGCGCGAGCTGCTGCTGCACGAGGACGCCCACGAGATCGTCACCTTCGACGACGCGAAGCGCGCACCGCGCGGCTTCGCCGAAATCGCGCGCGCCTGGTAGAGCCGGCCCCGATGCTGCTGTTCCGCTGGGCCATCCTCTTCCTGCTGCTGATGTGCGCGGTGTCGTTCGCGTTCTACGCCGGCACGGGTCAGATGAAATACCGGCGCTTCGGCTGGATCACCCTGAAATGGACGCTGCTGGCGGCGTTCGGCTTCTTCGCGGTGTTGATCGCCGAACGCGTGGCCTGATTCAACGCGTCCGGCCCTGCCGGTACATCCCGCTGGTACTGCGCGCGAGGCCGGACGCGTCGGCGAGCTTCGCCATCGAACTGCCGACGTGCGCATGCGTGATCGCGATGCCCAGCGCATCGGCCGCGTCGCTGCCTGGCAGCCCGGGCAGGTCGAGCAGTCGCTTGACCATTTCCTGGACCTGTTCCTTGGCGGCCTGGCCGTGGCCGGCGACCGCGCGCTTCATCTGCAGCGCGGTGTATTCGGCCACCGGCAGACCTCCGTTCACCAGCGCCGTGATGCACGCGCCGCGGGCCTGTCCGAGAAGCAGCGTGGACTGCGGATTGACGTTGACGAAGATGATCTCCACGGCGGCCGACGCCGGCTCGTAGCGCGCCACGATCTCGCCGATGCCGTCGAACAGGACCTTGAGCCGCTCCGGCAGATTGCCGCGCACCATGTGTCTGGTGGTGATGGTGCCGCTGGCCACGTAGTGCAGCCTGTGGCCTTCGGCGTCGACCACGCCGAAGCCCGTGGTCTGCAAGCCGGGATCGATACCGAGAATTCGCATCCGGGCGAATGTAGTCCAGAAGCGGCGGCGCGGTCCGGTCGGGCATGAGGCGTCGAGGCAATGAGCCGGTCCTTCAGGGCCTGACGAAGTTGTTGCGAATCGCGATGCCCATCCGGGGTACGGCGCCGTCGATGATGCAGGCCATGACATGGCGACTCGATCTCCGCGCCTTCGCTGCGGCTCTCCTTCTCTTCGCGATGCTGGTGGCGCTCGCGACCCTCGGCGCGCACACCGGCTGGCTGCGCGGCTTCTTCGGCGACGTGCTGGCCGTGGCGTGGCTCCACTGCGTCTTCAGGAGCGTGCTCGCGGCACCGCCGCTGGCGCTCGCAGCGGCAGCGTTCGGCACGGGATGCGCGCTCGAACTGGCGCAATGCCTGGCGCGGCTGTGGCATCTGCGGATCGCCAACCCGGTGCTGCGCATCGTCCTGGGCAGCACGCCGGACTGGATGGACGTGCTGGCCTATGCGCTCGGTTTCGTCGCCGTGATGCTTGTCGAATCGGCGCTCAGGGCAGCTCGGCCGACGGCATGCGCGCCACTATCGTCGCGACGCGGCCGTTGAGGTAGGGCGAGCCCGGCCGGCGCTCGAAGAATTTCGGGCTCGGCAGCATGACGGCCAGGCGCGCTGCCTCGTTCGCGCTCAGCTTCGATGCCGGTTTGCCGAAGTAGCGCTGGGCGGCGGCTTCCGCGCCGAAGACGCCTTCGCCCCATTCGACGCTGTTGAGGTAGATCTCCAGGATGCGCTCCTTGCTCAGCAGCAGTTCCAGCGCCGTCGCCAGCACCACTTCCTGGCCCTTGCGCAGCATCGTCCGCTCGCCGGACAGGAGCAGGTTCTTGGCGAGTTGCTGCGTGATGGTCGAGCCGCCGCGGATCTTCGGGGCAGCCGGCTCCTTGCCGCGGGCGCGTGCCTGCGCCGCGCGCCGTGCGGCGATCTCCTCGGCCCTGGCGTTGCGCTGGCGCGCCCGCTCGACGGCCTCCCATTCGATGCCGCGGTGATAGATGAACTCCGCATCCTCGCTGGCGATGACGGCGCGCTTGAGGTTGTCGGCGATGTCGTCGTAGGGCACCCAACGCTGCGCCCAGCCGGTACCGGTACCGGCACCGGAGCGGCCTTCGGTGGCGATGCGCCATGCCTCGGAGCGCTGGAACGCCGTCGACTGCGGATCGACGACCGCCATCGCCGCGATGCGGACGATGAAGAACACCTGCAGCGCGATCCCCGCGGCGATCACGCAAACCAGCCAGCGAAGCACTGCGCGCATGTCCGACGACCGGCTCAGGCCGCCGCCACGAGCAGCGCCCGCAGCTCGGCGAGCACCCGGGCGGCCGGCGGCCGCACGCCGCGCCAGATCGCGAAGGCCTCGGCGGCCTGCTCGACCAGCATGCCCAGGCCGTCGCGCGGCACGGCGCCGTGGGCCTGCGCCCAGTCCATGAAGCCCTGCGCCGCGGGGCCGTACATCATGTCGAGCGCCAGCGCGCCGGGCTTGAGCACGCCGGCCGCGACCGGCACGTCGGCGCCCGCGAGGCTGGACGCCGTCGCGTTGACCACGACGTCGAAGCCGCCCGTCACCGCGTCGAGCGTCTGCGCCTCGATCTCGACACCGTGCGCGAACGCGAGCGCCGCATGGCGCTGGACCAGCGCGATCGCCTTCGCCAGCGTCCGGTTGGCGACCACCACGCGACGGGCGCCGGCCTCGATCAGCGGTCCGAGCACGCCGGCCGCGGCGCCGCCGGCGCCGATCAGCAGCACGTCGCGGCCGGCCAGCGCGACGCCCGCGTTGCACTGGATGTCGGCGACGAGGCCGGCGCCGTCGGTGTTGTCGCCGTGCACGCCGTCCGGTCCTCCGGTCGCGAAGCTCAGCGTGTTGACGGCGCCCGTGAGCGCCGCCCGCGGGCTCAGGTGCCGCGCGGCCAGCGCGCCCGCTTCGAACTTGAACGGCACCGTCACGTTGCAGCCGCGCGCCGTGCCGGCCGGATCGGCCCGGAAGGCATCGACCGCCTCTGCGAACGTGCCCAGCGGCACGAGGCGGCGATCGTAGGAGAGCGATTGGCCGGTGAGTTCGGCGAAGCGGGCGTGGATCCACGGCGAGCGGCTGTGCTCGACCGGATTGCCCATCACGCAGTAGAGATCCATGGTTCGTTACTCGTCAGGAAGCGGAATGCGCGGCTCAGGGAGGCGACGCCGACGACTGGGTCTCGAGCGTCTCGTCGCGCGTGAAGCGGAAGCGCGACGGCAGCACGATCTGGTCGGACTGGCGCCGCATCGCCGCCGAGAAGACGCCGAAGTTGCCGATGCTGCCCACGATCGCCTGCGCGCGGCGGTCGAGCGCGACGTTGCCGGAGGACTGGACGATCTCCATGCCGAGCAGCCTGCCGTCGTGGTTCACGGTGACCAGCATCGTCAGCTCGCCGTAGAGCTTGCGTCCGGCGATCTCTGGAAAGTTCTCGGTGCCGCGCGCCTCGATGCGCCGACGCAGGCCGTCGACGTAGGTGGCGTAGGCGACCTCGCGCGTCGAGGGGCTAATGTAGAGCTTGCGCGGACGGGCGTTCTCCTCGTTCACGCGACGCTCGATCTCGGCGAGCAGGTTGACCAGCTCGCGCCGCCGGTCCTCGCGCGCGACGGCCTCGGCCGGGGTGTCCTGCTGGCGGGCGTCCGGCACGGCCATCGCCGCGAGCTGTTTCCTGATCTGCGAGAGCAGGAGCATCTGCTGGGCCTGCATCGCCTCGACCTGGCGCTGCGCATCCTCGCTCGCGTCGCCGGCGGCGGTGACGGCGGACGGCGGCAGCGGGCTCGTGGCACGCCCGTGTTCGAGATCCCCGCCGCCGGCCAGCGACTTCTGCGCCACCGCGGCCGCCTTCTCGGGCCGCTCGTTGGTCGAGGCGTTGACCAGGATCACCTCCAGCGGCGTGTCCCGGAACATGCGGTCGAACGACCTCGGATCGACGAACCGGATCGCCAGCAGGGCGGCATGCGCCAGAACCGAGACGGCCAGCGCGATCTGCAGCGTGCTGAGGTTCCGGATCTTCATGCCGTTCAGGCGGGAGCGCCCTCCGCGGCGGCTTCGGTGTCGGAGAGGTCGACCGCGATCGCGATCGGGCCGGCGGCCTCGACCTCGTCTTCGCCGCCGTCGTCCGCCGGGGCATCGCCGGCCCCGGTCGGCAGGTCGAGTCGCTCTAGCACGGTGCCGTGCACGTCGAGCGCGATCTCGTCGATCTCGCCGAGCTTCACCCGCAGGCGTGCGCCGCGCGGTTGCTGGCCGGCCACCGGGAAGACCAGCGGCAGCGTGTCAGCGCGCACCAGCGCGCCGTTGGGCAGGTCCTTGACGACAGTGGCTTCGAGCTCGCCGATGCCCTGCTGCTGTAGGTACTTCAGTGTCCAGAAGCGTTCCATTCCGCCCTGGTAGGCGTTGTAGGTCGAATAGGCCGCGTCGAAGCCCGAGAGGATCGAGAACAGGTCGGCGTCCTTGGGCTTGAACGGCGCGACGAGCGCGGCGGTCTTGCCATGGCGCGCGGCCGCGATGATCTGCCACTGGTTGACCAGGTCGGTGTAGCGACGCAGCGGCGAGGTGCTCCAGGCATAGCTCTTCACGCCCAGGCCCGCATGCGGCAGCGAGCGTGTGCCCATGCGCACCTTGACGCCCGGTGCCAGGCTGGCCTGGCTGCGGTAGAGGCCGGGCACGCCGAGCTCGCCGAGCATCGCGCCCCAGCTGCTGTTGGCCAGGATCATCGCCTCCGAGACGATCAGGTCGAGCGGCGCGCCGCGCTGGCGCGTCGTGATGCTCACCTGTTCGTCGCCGACCGGTTCGCCTTCGTTGCCCACGAGCCGGAAGTTGTAGTCGGGCCGGTTGAAGTTCTCCGGCTTGCCGCGAACGACCTCGCGCTGCGCCTTGAGCTGCTTCGCGAGACGGAACAGGAAGCTCAGCGGGTCGCGCAGCGCGGTCACTGCGTCGGGCGTGCCGGCGGTGGTGACCGAGCCGTCTTCGAGCCAGGCCTGCGTGATGACGCCGTCGAGCTGGTCGTGGCGCAGGTTGGCGACGATCGGCACGCGTTCGAGCCGGGTCTCGGTGGCCTTGAGTTCGAGCGTGGTTTCGTCGAACTGCGCGTAGAGCGACACCGCCGGGCGCTCGCCGCCCTCGAGCAGCGTGTACGTCTGCACGACATCGTCGGGCAGCATCGTGATCTTGTAGCCGGGCATGTAGACCGTGGACATGCGCGCGCGCGCCACCTGGTCGATCGCGCTGCCCGGCACCAGTGCGAGGGCCGGCGCGGCGATGTGCACGCCGACGGTGACCGTGCCGCTGCCCAGGCCCTGGACCGACAGCGCGTCGTCGATCTCGGTAGTCTGCGAGTCGTCGATCGAGAACGCTTGCACCTCCGCGGCCAGCGGCAGGTCGTCGGCGATGGCCGGTGCCGTGAGCGCCGGAAAGCCGGTGCCCTTGGGGAAGTTCTCGAACAGGAAACGCCGCCAGTGGAACTGGTAGGGCGAGTCGATGGCGCCGGCGCTCTCCAGCAGTTCGAGCGGCGGGCGTTGCGCGGTGCGGGAGGCCTCGACCACGGCCTTGTACTCGGGCGCGTTCTTGTCGGGCTTGAAGAGGATCCTGAAAAGCTGCTCGCGCACCGGCGCCGGGCACTCGCCGGCCACCAGCTGAGCGGCCCATTGCGCGATCTGGGCCAGGACCTGCTTCTTCTTCTCGATGCCGGCGAGCGCCTGCTGCACGATCTCGGCGGGCGCCTTCTTGAAACGACCCTTGCCCGCGCGGCGGAAGTAGTGCGGTGCGTCGAACAGGGCGAACAGCGCCGCCGCCTGTTCGACCAGCGTCGGGTGGGCCTGGAAATAATCGACCGCGAGATCCAGGAAGCCGAATTCGCCTTCGGCGGCGAATTCCCAGGCGAGGTCGAGGTCCATGGACGCGGCCAGAGCGCGTGCTTCGGCGATCAGGTCGGCCGGAGAAGGCTTCTCGAAGCGCAGCACGACGTTCGCGCTCTTCACCTTGAGACGCTTTCCGGTGTCGAGCTCGACCTGGGTCGACGCCTCCGCTTCGGATAACACGCGGCCGCCGAGGTACTTGCCGGCTTCTTCGAACAATACAAACATGGCGCTGATTCTCACATGGGGCTCAGGCCGGACCGACGAACGCCAGCACGTCGTCGAGGTGCTCCGTCTCGAAATCCGACAGCGCATGGTCGCCGCCCTCGAGCAGCCGGAGGCGGCTGCCAGGGTAGCGGGCCGCCATCTCGCGCCAGTCGAGCACCTCGTCGCCCTTGGCGACGATCGCGAAGACGCGTTCCGGGTGCGCGAGCGCGCCGGCCTCGAGCGCACGCAGCTCGTCGATGAACGACGGTGCGAAATGGAAGTGCTCCTCGGGGGCGTGCCAGGCGGTCTGTTCGCCGATGTAGCGGGCTAGGTCGCGCGCCGGATCGATCGCCGGATTGAGCAGCACGGCCCGGCATTGCGTCGTGCCCTGGACGAACGTGGCGTAGAAGCCGCCGAGCGACGAACCGATCACCGCCATCGATTCCCGCGGCCAGTCGGCGATGCCGTCCATCACCATCTGCATCGCTTCGCGCGGGGAGGGCGGCAGCTGCGGGCACCACCACCGGACCTCCGGGTGGCGTCGGGCGACACGATCGGCGACGAGGCGTGCCTTGAGGGATCGGGGCGACGAGCGGAAGCCGTGCAGGTAGAGGAGATGGGTGGTGGGCTGGTGCATGCCCGACGATAATCCGCGCCCATGTCGGCCGTCTTCCAGCAACCCTCCCTCGCCCGGCGCATCGTGCCCATCTTCCAGGGCTTCGACGGGTTCCTCGCCTTCGCCGTGTTCCTGCTGGTCTGTGCCGGACTGCTCACGATGTACTCGTCGGGCTTCGCGCACGGCACCCGCTTCGTCGACCATGGCCGCAACATGCTGATCGCGGGTTTCATCATGTTCGTGGTGGCGCAGGTGCCGCCGCAGCGGCTCATGGCCCTCGCCGTGCCGCTCTACGTCGCCGGCGTGGCGCTGCTGATCGCGGTCGCGATCTTCGGCATCACCAAGAAAGGCGCCCGGCGCTGGATCAATGTCGGCATGGTGATCCAGCCGAGCGAGATCCTGAAGATCGCCACGCCGCTGATGCTCGCCTGGTGGTTCCAGCGCCGCGAAGGGCAATTGCGACCGCTGGATTTCGCCATGGCGACGGTGCTGCTGGCGATTCCGGTCGGGTTGATCATGAAGCAGCCCGACCTCGGCACCTCGCTGCTGGTGCTGGCCGCGGGGCTGTCGGTGATCTTCTTCGCCGGCCTGAGCTGGAAGCTGATCGTGCCGCCGGTGCTGATCGGCCTGGTCGCGGTGACGCTGATCGTGGGCTTCGAGTCGCAACTGTGCGCCGACGGGGTCGACTGGCGCGTGTTGCACGACTACCAGAAGCAGCGCGTCTGCACGCTGCTCGACCCGACCAAGGACCCGCTCGGCAAGGGTTTCCACATCATCCAGGGAATGATCGCCATCGGCTCCGGCGGCATCGGCGGCAAGGGGTTCATGCAGGGCACCCAGACGCACCTCGAATTCATCCCCGAACGCACCACCGACTTCATCTTCGCCGCCTACTCCGAGGAGTTCGGCCTCGCCGGCAACCTGTTCCTGATCGTCTCCTTCATCTTCCTGATCTTCCGCGGCCTGAAGATCGCGCTCGATGCACCCACCTTGTTCTCCCGCCTGCTCGCCGGCGCCGTCACGATGATCTTCTTCACCTACGCCTTCGTGAACATGGGCATGGTCAGCGGCATCCTTCCGGTGGTGGGCGTGCCGCTGCCGTTCATCAGCTACGGCGGTACCGCGATGGTGACCCTCGGCCTCGCGCTCGGCATCCTGATGTCCATCGCCCGCGCCAAGCGCCTGATGCAGACCTGATCGAGCCTGCCTCGCATTGCCAAAACACCGCAGAACTGGCTCTGCTAGGCCGCAGGTGTTGCCCCCTGCAGGGGGTAGGCGCTGCCACACGAAGTGGGCAAGCCTGGGGGCGAGCCACATTCCACCCCGGTAGGGGGAAGGCGAAGCGGACACAAAGTGCCGCGCAGCCTGGGGGCGAGCAATAATCCAGAATGATTTCTCGCGAACCCACCATCGAACGCCTCGCCGTCGCGCAGGGCCTGCTGCTGACGCCCTTCGGGCTCGACGAGTCGCACCTGACCCGGGCGCTGGCCGAGATCAAGGCGCACAAGGTCGACGACGCCGACCTCTATTTCCAGTACACGCGCAGCGAGGGCTGGAGCCTGGAGGAAGGCATCGTCAAGACCGGCAGCTTCAGCATCGATCAGGGCGTGGGCGTGCGGGCGGTGAGCGGCGAGAAGACGGCGTTCGCCTATTCGGACGACATCTCCGAGGCGTCGCTGTTCGACGCGGCGCGCACCGTGCGCTCGATCTCGTCGGCCGCCAACGGCGGTCGCGCCCGGGTGCCGTCGCGCAAGGTCGCATCGAGCCGCTCGCTCTACGACGGCGTCGACCCGATCGCCACGCTCGACAGCACGGCCAAGGTCAAGCTGCTCGAGAAGGTCGAACAGCTCGCCCGCAGCCGCGATCCGCGCATCGCGCAGGTGATGGCCGGCCTCGCGAGTGAATACGACGTGGTGCTGATCGCGCGCGCCGACGGCACGCTGGCGGCCGACGTGCGGCCCCTGGTGCGCCTGTCGGTCACGGTCATCGCCGAGCAGACCGTGGGCGGCGTCGCACGACGCGAGATCGGCTCGGGCGGCGGCGGCGGGCGCTTCGGCCTGGCCTATTTCACTGATGCGCAGATCGCCGAATACGTCGACCACGCGGTCAAGTCCGCGCTCACCAATCTCGAGTCGCGCCCGGCCAAGGCCGGCGAGATGGTCGTGGTACTCGGCCCGGGCTGGCCGGGCATCCTGCTGCATGAGGCCATCGGCCACGGCCTCGAGGGCGACTTCAACCGCAAGGGATCGAGCGCGTTCTCGGGCCGGATCGGCGAGCGCGTGGCCGCCAAGGGCGTCACGGTGCTCGACGACGGCACGATCGCGGACCGCCGCGGCTCGCTCAACGTCGACGACGAAGGCAACGCCAGCCAGCGCAACGTGCTGATCGAGGACGGCATCCTCAAGGGCTACATCCAGGATTCGATGAACGCGCGCCTGAGCGGTGTCGCGGCCACCGGCAACGGCCGCCGCGAGAGCTACGCCCACGTGCCGATGCCGCGCATGACCAACACCTACATGCTCGGCGGCGACCGCAAGCCCGACGAGATCGTGGCCAGCATCAAGAAAGGCCTGTACGCCACCAATTTCGGCGGCGGACAGGTCGACATCACGAGCGGCAAGTTCGTGTTCTCGGCGAGCGAGGCCTACTGGGTCGAGAACGGCAAGATCCAGTACCCGGTCAAGGGCGCGACCATCGTCGGCAACGGCCCCGATGCGCTCACCCGCGTGACCATGATCGGCGACGACATGGCGCTGGATTCGGGCGTCGGCACCTGCGGCAAGGAAGGCCAGAGCGTGCCGGTGGGCGTCGGCCAGCCGACGCTGCGCATCGACGGGCTGACCGTCGGCGGCACCGCCTGAGCGCGCCGGTGGCCGTTTCGCGATTTTCTTCTGTGTTAGATTCGCCAGCGATGTCTTCTGTCCGCAACTTTTTTTATGGCTACTTTTGGTTCCCGGTTTCCGGCGGACGAGAGGCGAGCGCGTAAGAAGCGATCAGACAGCAAACCTCCCAGAACCGCCGGTGCCTCAAGCCCGGCGGTTTTTTTTGTTCTCAATTGTTCAGTTCCACCGACATCCAGGAGCCTCACGATGACCAGTCCCACCGCCCCCACCAGCGACAGCTGGTATGCGAGCGTCGAGAAAACCAGCCAGACCGACGACGAACGCATCAAGGACATCAACGTGCTACCCCCTCCCGATCACCTGATCCGCTTCTTCCCGATACGCGGAACGGCGGTCGAAACGCTGATCACCGACACCCGCCGCAAGATCCACGACATCATGGCCGGCGAGGACGACCGCCTGCTGGTGGTCATGGGGCCGTGCTCGATCCACGACCCGGCCGCCGCGCTCGACTACGCGCGCCGCCTGAAGGTGGTGCGCGACCGGTACGCCGACTCCCTGGAAATCGTGATGCGCGTCTATTTCGAGAAGCCCCGCACCACCGTCGGCTGGAAGGGCCTCATCAACGACCCGTACCTCGACGAGACCTTCCGCATCGACGAGGGCCTGCGCATGGCGCGCCAGCTGCTGATCGACATCAACCGCCTGGGGCTGCCCGCCGGCAGCGAATTCCTCGACGTGATCTCGCCGCAATACATCGGCGACCTGATCTCGTGGGGCGCGATCGGCGCGCGCACGACCGAGAGCCAGGTGCATCGCGAGCTCGCCTCGGGCATCTCGGCGCCGATCGGCTTCAAGAACGGCACCGACGGCAACATCCGCATCGCCACCGACGCCATCCAGGCGGCAGCGCGCGGCCACCATTTCCTGTCGGTGCACAAGAACGGCCAGGTCGCGATCGTGCAGACCAACGGCAACAAGGATTGCCATGTGATCCTGCGCGGCGGCAAGGCGCCCAACTACGATGCCGAAAGCGTCGCAGCCGCCGGCCGCGACCTGGAGGCGGCCGGCCTGCGCCCGACCCTGATGGTCGACTGCAGC
>JAKONL010000542.1 GCA_022701965.1 Burkholderiaceae bacterium
TCTGCAGGCCTCGGAGCCGGCCACCGTCGAGGCCTGGCGCGGCTACCTGGAGACCACCCCGGCCGATGCGGTCTTCTTCCTGGGCGACCTGTTCGAGCTGTGGGTGGGCGACGACGCGGCGGACGCGGACGGCTTCGAGTCCGAATGCGCCGACATCCTGCGGCAGGCCGCCGAGCGCCGACCGCTCTTCTTCATGCACGGCAACCGCGACTTCATCGTCGGCGCGGCGTTCGCGGCGCGCAGCGGCATGACGCTCCTGGACGATCCGAGCGTGCTGGTGTTCCAGAATGAACGCTGGCTGCTCTCGCACGGCGATCTGCTGTGCCTGGCCGACACCGAGTACCTCGCCTTCCGCGAGCGCGTCCGCTCACCGGCGTGGCAGCGCGACTTCCTTGCCCAGCCACTGGCGCAGCGTCGCGCGCTCGGCCGTTCGATGCGGGCCCGGAGCGAGGGGCGCAAACGCGACCCCGATGCCGTCTGGGCCGACGTCGACACGCCGGCCGCGCTCGCGTGGCTGCGGCAGACACGGTCGCACACGCTCGTCCACGGCCACACCCACCGCCCGGCCGATCACTCGCTGGACGCGCTCGGCGCGTTCCGCAGCATCGTCCGGCGGACAGGCACAGCAGCTGCGCCCGCGGTGGGAGCACAGCGCGTCGACGTGCGCTGAGCCGGCCATGTTCCGCTGGCTCCGTGGCCTTCGCGCCACGCCCGACATCGACGACGCGCGCTGGCTCGCCACGCTGGCGGCCTACCCGTTCCTCTCCGACCGCTCCGCAGCCGACCTCGCGCGGCTGCGCACCCTGAGCGCCGAGTTCCTGCGCGACAAGGAATTCCACGGCGCTCGCGGCTTCGCGATCACCGACGAGGTCGCACTGGCGATCGCGGCGCAGGCCGTGCTGCCGGTGCTGCACCTCGCTGGCGGCCTCGCCTGGTACGACGACTTCGTCGGCATCGTCGTCCACGCATCGGAGGTGGTGGCGCGGCGCCGCGTCACCGACGAAGCCGGCGTGGTGCACGAGTACGACGAGGTCGTCGCCGGCGAAGCCATGGACCGCGGCCCGGTGATGCTCAGCTGGCAGGACGTGCTCGCGAGCGGTTCGGTCGCCGGCTACAACGTGGTCGTGCACGAGTTCGTCCACAAGATCGACATGCGCGACGGCGAAGCCGATGGCTGCCCGCCCCTGCCGTCCGGCTTCCTGGGCACGTCGAGCGCCCGCGATGCGCGAACGTCCTGGACGACCGTGCTGCAGCCGGCCTTCGACGACTTCCGCGAACGGACCCTGATCGCCGAGCGCTTCGGCGGCGCGACGCCATGGCTCGATGCCTATGGCGCCGAATCGATCAGCGAATTCTTCGCGGTGGCCTGCGAGGCGTACTTCGTGGACCGGCCCGTCTTCGGGCGCGAATTTCCGACCGTGACGACGCTGTTCGACGCGTTCTTCGATCCTGCGAAGGACTGAAAGACGACAGCGGCCCGATGGCCTGTGACAGCCGTCGAGCCGCTTTCACGGTCGTTCGCCTTCAGGGCGGCGAGGCCCGTCGTCGGGCCCGCGCCGGCCACACCGATCCGTCTACTTGCGCAGCAGCGCCTTCAATGCGTTCTGCAGGCGGCGCGCCACATTCGCATCGTGCGACGTGGCGAGCACCTTGCCGGCATCCTCGCCCCAGGTCTGGACCGGCGCCGGATCGCCACGACGCGTCAGCAGCTTGAGCTGCAGCGCGCGACGGGCATCGATCTGATCGGCCGGGGTGGGCACCTCGGCCGCCATCTCCAGGCGCAGCAGCGCTTCGGATGCGGCATCGGCGGATGCGGCAGGCGCCGCACCGAGGGCCTGCGACCAAGAGCCGCGCACCGACGGCGTCACGGCACGGCCGAGTTCCTGCACGCTCGGCAGCTGGGCCGCATCGCGCTTCTCCCAGGCACCCAGCAGTTGCGTGAGTGCCTCGCCGTGGGCCTGTGCAGCGAGCTTGCGCAGCGACATCTCGGCATGCTCCAGGGCCTCGCGCTGGGCGCGGAAGGCCGCATCGCCCAGACGCGGACCGCGATCCTCGAAGCGCGGGGGACGGTCGCCGAAACGGCCGGCACCCGGGCCGCCCCGCGCGTCGGAGCGACCACCGTCCGGACGCGGTCCGCGGTCGTTGGGTCGGCCACCGGGGCCACTGCGGCTGTCGCGGCGATCGCCGCCGAAACGGCCGTCGCGACCGGCGGGAGCCGCATCGGCCTTGCGCGTGGCGGGACGGTCGTCGCCGCGCCGTGCCACCACGGCCTTGACGGCGGGCTTGGGAGGCGCCACCGGTGCGGCAGCCGCATCGGGCACGGCGCCCGCCGCGTTGTCGCCGGCGTCGGCACGCGCACCGGCGTCGGAGCTGTCGGCCGGAGCGATCAGGTCGACCGGACCGGACGCGGCGGCGGGCGCCGCAGCATCCTCGCCTTCAGCGGGTTCCAGGGGTGCCGGCACGGCGGCTTCCTGGGCGCTGGGCTGCACGTGGGCACCCTCGCCGAATTCGGCGGCGGCCTGGCCGGGGGCGACGACCTCGGTGGCGCCGACCGGGGGACCGTCGCTGTCCGACACGGGCGCCGGTGGCGCCGACACGGCGGGTGCGGGTGCGGGTGCCGGCGGCGGTGCCTCGCCGCGCATGGCGCCTTCGAGGCGCGCGATGGCGGCGCGAATCTTCTGCACGTCGCCGGTGGCGTTGGCCGCCTCCAACGCCTTCGAGGCGTCGAGCACGTGGCGGTCGTGCTCGCTCATGGCGGAGGACGCCTTCTCGCGCTCGGCCGTCTTGCGATTGAAGGCCTCGTCGATGGGCGCGCGGAAGGCGTCCCACATCTTCTGTTCATGGCGGCGATCGAGCGGCACGCCCTGCGCCTCGGCCTGCCAGCGCTGCTGCAGCGCCTTGACGGCGTCGATGCGCAGCACGGGCGCGGCGCCCAGTTCGACCGCCTCGGCGATCATGGCCTGACGACGCTCGACGCTGGCTTTCTGGGCAGCCTCGAACGGCGCGCGGGCGGCACCGAAAGCCTCGTTCCATTGCGGCTGCAGTTCGGCGAAGAGCTTTTCGCCGACGTGGCCGGCATCGCGCCAGCGATCGGCGAACTGGTGCAGCGCGCGGTTGTGCGCCTTCAGGTCGGCGGCATCGGCATGCTCGGCCGCCCAGGCCTTGACCTCCTCGATCAGCGCGAGACGGTGGGCGCGATGCTCGGCGGCATCGGCGCGCACCTTGTCCAGCCAGGCCTCGACGACCTTGTGCGCCTCGTTGCAGGCTTCGTCGAAGCGTTTCCACAGCGCGTGGTTGGGCACCCCGCCCTGGTCGGCCTGCTTCCACTGGTCGCGCAGGGCGCGCAGGCTCTCCTGGATCTTGCGGCCGCCCAGCGCCTGGCCTTCGGGGCGCTTGAGCAGTCCCTCGGCCTTGGCGACCAGTTCCTCGCGCACCTTGTCGGCGCTCCAGCGCTGCCAGCCTTCGAGTTCGCCGGCGGCGACCAGCGCGGCATGCACGCGCGCCTCCAGCGGCGGCTCGACCAGCTTGC
>JAKONL010000555.1 GCA_022701965.1 Burkholderiaceae bacterium
CCTGCAGCGCCGGCCCCGCGCCGCGGTACGGGATGTGCGTGATGAAGGTGTTCGTCTGCAGCTTGAACAGTTCGCCGGCCAGGTGGTGCGACGTGCCGGCGCCGGCCGACGCGTAGTTGAGCTTGCCCGGATTGCGCCGGGCCTGCGCGACGAACTCCTGCAGCGTGGTCGCCGTGACGCGCTTCGGATTGATCACCACCACCTGCGGCACGTTGGCCAGGAGCATCAGCGGCACGAAGTCGCGCTCCAGGTCGTAGTCGAGCCTCGGGTAGACCGAAGGCGCGATCGCATGGTGAACCGCGCCCATGAAGATGGTGTAGCCGTCGGGCGCCGCCTTCGAGGCGATGGTCGCGCCGAGCGTGCCGCCCGCGCCGCCTCGGTTGTCGATCACCAGCGTCTGGCCGGCGACACGCGTGAACTGGGCCGCGAGCGGTCGCGCGAACGCGTCGGTGCCGCCGCCCGCCGGAAAGGGAACGACCATCGTCACGGGGCGCGTAGGCCAGCCGCTCGCCGCCTGCGCGAAGGCCGGCGGCGTCATGCCGAAGGTGGTGGCCGCGGCGGTCGCTGCGGCCAGGCGCAGCATGTCGCGGCGCTGGAAATCGGGTGTCATCGGTCTTGTCTCCTGTCGGGTCGTCTCGTTATGGGTGTCTTTCGCTTCGCTGCACGCCGCTCACTGCTTCTTGGCCGCTCCCTTCAGGAACAGCCCGTCGACGCTGCCCGATACCGCGACCTTGCCGTCGGCCAGCAGCGCGCGGTGCTTGTCGAGCCGCTTGAGATCGTAGAGGTAGTTGACCATCAGGCCGAACGACTGTTTCATGCCCTTGGCCGACGGGTCGCCGGCCCAGTTGAGCCGCTCCACGCGGGCGCCGTTGCCCAGGTGGAAACGCGCCACCGGATCGACCGGCTTGCCGTCGGCCGAAGCGCGTCCCAGGTATTCGGCGGCGCACTGCAGCAGCACCTGGCGCACCGGCGACTTCGCATCGAGCGCCAGCGCGTCGTCCGCCGCGGCGATCAGGCGCTCCGGGGTCGGCGGCAGCGAACCGAGCGCGCGCCCGAGCTCGTCGACGCGCTTGTCGTCCAGGCGCCCGAGCAGTTCGCCCGCGTGCCTCGACAGCCAGCCCCGGAACCCCGGCACCGGCGACAGCGTCGCGAAGACCTTGAGCTTCGGGAACTCGCCCTGCAGCGTCTCGACCACGCGCTTGATCAGCGAGTCGCCGAAGCTCACGCCGCGCAGGCCGGTCTGGGTGTTGCTGATGGAATAGAAGATCGCCGTGGTCGCCTTGTCGGTGCTCGCCGGCGCGGCACCCTCGTCGAGCAGCGGCACGATGCCGTCGCTGATGCGGTCGACCAGCGCCACCTCGACGAAGATCAGCGGCACGTCGGGCAGGCGCGGATGGAAGAAGCCGTAGCAGCGGCGGTCGCTGTCGAGCCGGTTCTTCACGTCGGCCCAGCTCTTGATGTCGTGCACCGCCTCGAATTCGATCAGCTTCTCGATCAGCGAGGCCGGCGAATCCCAGCTGATGCGACGCAGGTCGAGGAACGCGACGTCGAACCAGGTCGAGAACAGGTGCTCGAGTTCCGAATCGAGCGGCACCAGCCGGCGGTCGGCCTTGACCTGCGGCAGCAGTTCGGCGCGCAGGTCGACCAGGAAGCGCATGCCGCCGGGATCGATGGTGAAGCGCTGCAGCAGGCGGGCCCGCGGCGACGACAGCGCCCGGCGCAGGGCCACCTCGGCCTGGCCCTCGTCGACGGTGCCCACGGCCGCCTCGTGGCGCGCCCGGGCACTGCCGAGCTTGCGCGCGTCGGGCGCGAAGCGCTCGCTGATCAGCAGCCAGACGTCGCGCCGCTCGGGCAGCGCGAGATCGGCGTACCACTTCATGACCTCGCAGGCGCGACGGCCGGCCTCGACCTCGCTGACGCGGGCGTCGACCACCGCCTGCAGATCGGCGAGCGCGCGGCGCAGCGTGCGCGGCGCCATCGCCTCGTCGTGGCGGCGCAACGTGACTTCGAGCCGCTCCGACAGCGAGCGCGGCGCCACGGCGGCCTTCTTCTCCTTGGCGGGGGTGGACGCCGGCGCGTCGGCATGCGGCGTCGACGCGCCGGGGCGCAGGCGCGAGACGCCGCGGGCGATCCAGGTGGAAGCGTTCATCAGGCGAGCCTCGATTTCTGTTGAACCGCCACGGTGCGCAGTGCTTCGCGCTGGCGGTGGAGATGGGTGCGCATCGCGGCTTCGGCGCCGTCGCTGTCGCGCGCCTTGAGCGCCGCGAAGATCGCCAGATGCTCGGCCAGGCTCTGCGCCAGGCGGCCCGGCACGGTCAGCTGCTGCAGCCGCGCCAGCTTGAGGATCTTGCGCAGGTCGCCGATCACCGAAGCCAGCCAGCGATTGTCGGCCAGCGCGATGATGGTTTCGTGAATCGCGAAGTTGACGGCGTAGTAGTCGTTGATGCGCCTGGCGCGCGCATGGCGACCGAGCTTGTCGTGCAAGGTCTCCAGCGCCGCGATGTCGGCGTCGCCCGCATTGCGCGCGGCCTCCCAGGCGCAGCGGCCTTCGAGCAACGCGATCACCGGAAAGATCTCGTCGAGGTCGCGCTCGGTGACCTCGGCGACGAAGCAACCGCGCCGCGGCTCGTGGCGCAGCAGCCCTTCGGCGACCAGCACCTTGAGCGCCTCGCGCAACGGCGTGCGGGAGATCGCCATGCGCTCGCACAGCGCGGCTTCGTCGAGGAAGCTGCCGGGTGCGAGCGCGCCGCCGAAGATCTCTTCGCGCAGGGCGTCGGCCACTTCGTGGTGCAGGGAGCTGGGTATCACGCGCATGGTTTCGTCGTTCCCGGAATCGTCGTAATTACGCGTAATTATGGAAGGTATTACCCCGGAGAACCAGCGGGCAAACCAGCAGCTAAAGTCGTCGGCCTTGAACACCACTCGCCGAACCGACGCGCCGCCGCAGCCATCGCCCCACCTCCCGCTCCCCACGCGCGACGGTGTCGGCCCGAGCTGCGTCGGCGTGCCCGCCGGGCCCTGGCCGACGTTCCTCGATTTCCTGCTGGCGCGCTTCCCCGGCGTGACGCGCGAGACCTGGCTCGCGCGGATGCAAGCGCGTGAGGTGATCGACGAGCACGGCGTCCCGGTCACCGCCGACCGTGCGTTCGAGCCGCACCGCCGCGTCTACTACTACCGCTCCCTGCCCGCCGAGCCGCGCGTGCCGTTCGAGGCCTCGATCGTGTTCCGCGACGCGCATCTGCTGGTGGTCGACAAGCCGCATTTCCTGGCCGTCGCGCCGACCGGCAAGTACTTGCAGGAGACGCTGCTGGTGCGGCTCAAGCGCGGTCTCGGCATCGAGGCGCTGGTGCCGATCCACCGCATCGACCGCGGCACCGCCGGCCTGGTGCTGTTCTCGGTCGACCCGGCGACGCGTGGCAGCTACCAGACGCTGTTCTCGCAGCGCCAGGTCCGCAAGGTCTACGAGGCGGTCGTGCACTGGCCCGCCGGCATGGCCGCGACCGCCCTGCCCCCGGTGCGTCGCAGCCGCATGGCACCCGACGCGGATGCGTTCATGCGCACCGCGGAGATCGACGGCGAGCCGAATTCGGAGACGCATTTCGAATTCGTCGAGCGGCGGCCCGGCGACCGCGCGTTGCTGCGACTGTCGCCGGTCACCGGACGCCGGCACCAGCTGCGCGTGCACTGCGCCGCGCTCGGCCTGCCGATCGTGAACGATCCGATCTATCCGGCGCTGCTCGCCGAAGGCGAAGAGGACCATGCGCGTCCGCTGCAGCTCCTGGCGAAGGCGCTGGCCTTCACCGATCCCGTGAGCGGCGAATCGCGCAGCTTCGACAGCCGGCTGCGGCTGTCCGGCTGAACGGCGGACGACTCAGGCGGCGGCCGGTGCGATGCGCCTCGCAGGCGCGCTGAGGTAGAGCCAGACGCCGAAGGCGATCATCGGCACGCACAGCCACTGGCCCATGCTCATGTTGAGCGCGAGCAGGCCGAGGAAGTCGTCGGGTTCGCGGAAGTACTCGGCGATGAACCGCATCACGCCGTAGCCGATCAGGAACACCGCCGACACCCGGCGCTCCAGCCGCTCCTTGCGCGCATACAGCCACAGGACGACGAACAGCAGCAGCCCTTCGAGCAGGAACTGATAGACCTGCGACGGATGCCGCGGCAGCATCGATCCGCTCTGCGGAAACACCATGCCCCACGGCAGGTCCGGGCTGCTGAAGCGGCCCCACAGCTCGCCGTTGATGAAGTTGCCCACGCGTCCCGCCGCGAGCCCCGTCGGCACGCACGGCGCGACGAAGTCCATCACCTGCCAGAACGGCCGGGCGCGCGACCGCGCGAACCACACCATCGCCGCGATCACGCCGAGCAGCCCGCCGTGAAAGCTCATGCCGCCCTGCCACACATAGAGGATCTCGAGCGGATTCGACAGGTAGTAG
>JAKONL010000583.1 GCA_022701965.1 Burkholderiaceae bacterium
CGCACCTTGGTCAGCGAGCCGGCACCGAACTCGACGATCTCGGCATCCGGACCGATGTGGGCCGCCATGTCGGCGACATGCTCGGTCAGGATCCGCAGTTCGGTGCGGGTCGGGTAGTACTCCGGCAGTTCGCAGATGCGGTCGAACAGTGCCGAGCCTTCCGCGTCGTAGAAGAACTTGGGCGACACGCTTCGGACGGCACGCGACAGGCCGGCGTGCATTTCGCGGCCGAATTCCGAGCGCTGTTCCTGGGCCGTCGGCATGCGTTCGGGCAGGTGCAGAGGGAGCTGGCGGGCGTTGTCGATCTGGGTGGAGGGCGACGACATCAGAGGTCCCTGGCCAGCCGCAGTCCCGTGAACTGCCAGCGTGCCGCAGGCGGAAAGAAATTGCGGTAGGTCGGACGGGCATGGCCGGGAGGGGTCGCGACGCTACCGCCACGCAGCACGACCTGGCCCACCATGAACTTGCCGTTGTATTCGGCCGCGATGCCGGGCATCGGCCGGAAGCCGGGATAGGGGTCGTAGGAGGAACGGGTCCACTGCCAGACATGGCCCGTGGCCTGCCTCAGCTGCGGATCGGCCGAAGCCGCCTCCCACTCGAACTCCGTCGGCAGGCGCGCGCCGGCCCATTCGGCATAGGCCGCCGCCTCGTAGAAACTGAGCTGGGCGACCGGTGCCTCGGGCTCCAGCGGGCGGACGCCGTGGAGTCCGAACACGTGCCAGCCGCCGGCGGTGCGCCCCGCGCCGACCGCGGCCGGCTGGAACGCCAGCCTCGGATCGTCCGGCGCAAGCCAGTAGGCTGGACACTGCCAGCCGTTCGCCTGGACCTGGGCCCATCCATCGGACAGCCACAGCGACGGTCGGCGGTAGCCGCCGTCCTCGATGAAGCGCAGATAGTCGCCGCAGTCGACCAGACGGTCGCCGATCGCGTAGGGGCGAAGCAGCGCGTCGTGCCGGGGGGTTTCGTTATCGAAGGCGAAGTCGATGCCGCCGTCCTCCTGTGCGACGGGCGCCGAGCCGATCCGCACCACGCCACCGGGCTGTTCGAGCCAGCGCATCGGCGACGACGACGATGCCAGCCGCAGCGAAGGCCCGCTGGCCGCGCGATAGGCCGGCAGCAGCGGATTGCAGGAAAACGCATGCAGAATGTCGGTGACGAGCAGTTCTTGGTGCTGTTGTTCGTGCTGCAGCCCCAGCGCGACCACGGGCGCGATCCCGGTCCAGACGGCGTCGTCGATGTTCTCGAGGAAGGCGTTGACCGCTGCGTCGACATGCCTCCGATAGGCCATGACCTCGTCGTTCGACGGACGCGTGACCAGCCCGCGCTGCGGTCGCGGCGCACGCGGACCGAGCGCCTCGTAGTAGGAATTGAAGAGGTACTGGAAGCGCGGGTCGAACGACACGTAGTCGGCGGCGTTCGGCTGCAGCAGCACCGTCTCGAAGAACCAGGTGCTGTGCGCGAGGTGCCATTTGGTCGGGCTGGCGTCGGGCATCGACTGGATGCACTGGTCCTCTGGACTCAAGGGCGCTGCCAGCGCGACGCTGGCGGCACGGACTTCGTTGAAGGACTGGCGGTAGGCATCGCGCTGCGATCCCGGGTTCGGCACGGTCGGCCGGAGAAAAGTCATCGGAACTCCAAGATTCTTTCCAAAGTTTTAGCCGTTGGGCGCGCAAGCTTCCGTAGGACATTTTCGCCCCCGACGCTCTTCATAATCGGGGCGATGGAAACGCCCACCGCCCTGCCTCCGTCACCCAGATCCAGTCGTCCGCGGGTACTCATCGTCGGTTGCGGCTTCGGCGGACTCGAGGCGGCACGACGGTTGCGCAAGGCCGACGTCGACATCACGGTGGTCGAAAAGACCAATCACCACCTGTTCCAGCCGCTCCTCTACCAGGTCGCGACCGCCGGTCTCGCGGCGCCGTCGATCGCGGCGCCCACGCGGCTGCTGTTTCGCGAGCAGTCCAACGTGACGACCCTGCTTGGAGAGGTGGTCGAGATCGTTCCGGCGCAGCGGGAGGCCGTGCTCGCCGACGGCCTGCGCCTCGGCTACGACCACCTGATCGTCGCTGCCGGCTCGACCCACAGCTACTTCGGCAACGACCAGTGGGCCGAATTCGCACCGGGCCTGAAAACGCTGGCCGACGCGTTCCAGATCCGGCGCCATGTGCTGCTGTCGTTCGAGCAGGCGGAGAAGGAGACCGACCCGGTCCGGCAACGCGCGCTGCTGACCTTCGTGGTGATCGGCGGTGGCCCGACCGGCGTGGAAATGGCCGGCACGCTCGCCGAGATCGCCCGCCACACGCTGTCCGGCGAGTTCCGGCGCATCGATCCGGCGAGTGCGCGGATCCTGCTGGTCGAGGGCGGCGCCCGCGTGCTGCAGGCCATGCCCGAAGCGCTGAGCGCCAGGGCCGCCGAGCAGCTGGAGAAGCTCGGTGTCATCGTCCGCCTGGACACCCGCGTCACGTCGATCGACGCCACCGGGCTGCAGGTCACGGTCGGGGGCCGCGACGAGCGCATCCCGAGCCATTGCGTGATCTGGGCCGCCGGCGTCGCTGCCTCGCCGCTCGGCCGGCTGCTGTCCGCCGCGACCGGTGCGGTGACGGACCGCGCCGGCCGCGTCGCGGTGGAGCCCGACCTGAGCCTGCCGGGGCATCCGGAGATCAGCGTCGTCGGCGACCTGGCCGCGGCCCTGAGCCACGTGCCGGGCAAGCCGCCCCGGCCCGTGCCCGGCGTCTCGCCCGGCGCCAAGCAGATGGGGCGCGCCGCGGCGGAGAACATCCTCCTGCGCATCGCCGGCCGCCCGACGCGGCCGTTCCGCTACGCCGATTACGGCAATCTCGCCACCATCGGCCGCAACGCCGCCGTGGTCGACCTGGAGACGCCGCTGGGTCCGCTGCGCTTCAGCGGCAGGCTCGCCTGGCTGTTCTGGCTCTTCGCGCACGTCTACTTCCTGATCGGCTTCCGCAACCGCTTCGTCGTGCTGCTGGACTGGGCCGGCGCCTACTGGAGCTTCCAGCGGAACGCCCGCGTCGTGGCCGACGTCGGGGGCACGGGCCGGGACGACGCCTAGAGCCGGCTCGCCGATGCGGCCTGGGCCGCCTCGTCCTCCTGCAGCAGCCGCCACATGACCTTGCCGCTCCCGCTCTTGGGTAGCGCATCGACGAAGCGCACCTGGCGCGGAATCTTGTAGACCGCCATGTTCTCGCGGCACCAGTCGATGATCTGCTGCTCGGTCGTGTCCTTGTGCGAGGCCCGCAGCACGACCACGGCCTTGACGGATTCGCCGCGATAGTCGTCCTTCGTCGCGATCACGCAGGCCTCCTGGATCGCCGGGTTGCGGAACATCAGCAGCTCGACCTCCGCCGGCCACACCTTGAAGCCGCTGGCGTTGATCATCCGCTTGAGGCGGTCGGTCATGAAGAAGTAGCCGTCCTCGTCGACGCGGCCCATGTCGCCGGTGCGGAAGTAGCGCCGGCCATCGAACTCGACGAAGGCCGACGCGGTCGCGTCGGGCCGCTTCCAGTAGCCCTGGAACACCTCGGGGCCGCAGGTGATGATCTCGCCGGCCTCGCCGACCGGCATCTCCTGGAGCGTGTCGGGGTCGACCACGCGCGAGTCGCTGCTCATGTAGGGAATGCCCAGGCATTGCTGCTTCGGCCGCTCGAAGGGCTGCGCATGCGACGGTGCCGCCGTCTCGGTCAGGCCGTAGCCTTCCAGGTAGCGCAGGCCGTACAGATCGAACAGGCGCTGGGCCACGGCCTGGGGCATGGCCGCGCCACCGCCGCCGATGTAGTCCAGGCTGCTCAGGTCGAAGCTCGCGAAATTCGGGCTGCCCAGCAGGTCGATCACCATCGTCGGGATGTTGGTCCAGCTCGTGATGCGGCGCAGCGAGATCAGCCGGCCGGCCACCTCGCGGTCCCAGCGCGGCATGATCACCAGCGTCGCACCCGAGAAGATCGAGGTGTGCATCATGCTGACCACCCCGGTGATGTGGAACATCGGGATCACTGCCAGCACCACGGCGCTGGCCGACACCGCCCCCCAGAGCTGCCCGGCGACCGTGTTGTGCATCAGGCTGGAGTGATGGTGGATGCAGCCCTTGGGCAGGCCGGTGGTGCCGCTGGTGTAGGGCAAGAGCGCCATGTCGTCGGCCCCGACCGTGTGCGGCGGCGGCGCATGGCCGGCGGCGAGCGCGTCGGTCCAGTGCATCGTGGCGCCGTCGGGCGCTCCGGCAAGAGCCGGCAGCCGATGACGCGCCAGCAGCCAGTCGCGCCAGGCCGGCGCCGGCGCCTCTTCCCCGGTCACGCCGGCATCGAAGGCGTCGGTGAACTGCGTGACGATCAGGTGCGCGAGGCGCTGCGCCGGCGG
>JAKONL010000587.1 GCA_022701965.1 Burkholderiaceae bacterium
GCTGCACTCCAGCGCCTGTTCCTCGTCGGTCCAGTCGAGGAACAGGCGCTGGAGTGCAGCGCGGAACGCGGCGTCCTCCTTCTTGATTCGCTTCGCCTGTGTCTTCGACATCCCCTCGGTCGAGCGAGCCGCCGTGGAGCGCGGGCTGATGCCGGTACCGATGATGTTCGTGACCAGGCGATCGACGGCCGCCACGGCGTAGGGGTTCTTCCGGGCCTGATCGCGCGACTTCCGGCGCAGCTCGTCGAGGGCGTAGACGATTGCGGTGTTCGGGCCGTAGCTGCCGACGCGCCAGGCGCGGGACCGGCGGCCGGTCCCGTTGGCGATGTCGTAGGCGCCGCTCTCCGGGGCTACGGTCACGTCCGTGCCGGACAGGTCCATGGCCACGGGCTCGACGTAGTCGCGGGTTCCCTTAACGCGGAAGCGAACGGGCTGGCGCACGCCTACCATCCGCTGCGGCTCGTGGTGACGATCTGGCGGGTGCGGCGGCGGACGACGCCCGCACCGGCATCCTGTGCCGCCTTCCGGCGCTGCAGGTCGGCCAGCGCCCGGCGCATTTCGTCGTAGCTCCTGTAGGTGATCGTCGCGGCGTCGGGCGCCTCGACGCGCAGGGCGCCACTGCCCATGGCAGCCTCCAGGGCTGCGATCTGCTTCTCGATGGTCGCGGCCATGGCCTACCTCGTCGTTCGGCTTCTGACCCGGCTGCGCTTGGCGCTCGCACGCTGGAGGTTTCGCGCGGCCAGCGAGCCGGCGGCGACCACGGCCTCGGGGACCGACGCCTCCGGCAATCCGGCCGGACGGTCGCGCTCGATCCCCAAGGCCCCTTCGAGTTCGCGCCAATGGGTCTCGCGCCAGCGGTCCCAGCCGCGCATGGCGGCGAGCCCCCGGGCGTAGTTCGCGCAGTCCAGCACCTCGTTGCGGCGGCCGCCGATCGGCACCCACTCGCGCCGGGTGCGGCCACGGGTGACGTGCGTGACGAGTTCCTCGGCGGTGAGCTGCTTCACCTGATCTTCGGTGACGTCGCGCGGCAGGTGGACGAACCCGGCCGGATACGGCTTGCCCTCGCTCGGCCGCTGGAGCGCGAGGCACCCCATGAGTTCCTGTTTGGCGAAGGACGCCCCCACCCGGATCGTCTTCAGGCCGCGGCGCAGCTTCTTGCCGGCCGGGGTCGCATCCTTGGCCCCAACGCCGAGGAAGGCTGCGGCGTAGCTGTCCTGGCCGTCCACCGCATGGACCGGTCGTCCGGCCTGGCTGCGCACGAAGGCGTAGACCTCTGCAGTGAAACCGCTCGAATCGATGCCCCAGTCGCGCACCGTCATGTCGGCGCCGCTCTCGTGCTCCCAGGTCTCGCCGAACATCGCCTCGAGGTCCTTCCAAACCGGGGCGCGGTTGGTGTCGCCGGGCAATACGCGATGTTCGATCAGCCAGCGCTCGCGGTTGCGCCCGAAACCCCAGACGCTGACCTCGAGGCGATCCTTCTGGACGTCGACGCCGCCGAACAGGATGAGGACACCGCGAGACACGGTGCCGGCGAGGTAGCTGTCCCGCCGGGTGTAGACGTCCTGCCAGTCCGGCGCGTCCGCGCCCTCCTTCCAGGTGCGGGCGAGCTGCGTGTTGAAGAAGGTCCGCAACGCCTCCGGGCCCCGTCTCAGCGCGCGGGCGAACTTCGCCACCGTCTCGCGGATCGTCTGCTTCGGCGCGTAGAGCTTGGACGCCACGAACCCGGCGTGATCGTTGGGCACCGCCATGGTCCCGCAGTGGAGGCACAGCGCCCGTCGAACCCCGTGCGCCTCGGGCGCCCAGCGCTCGGGCACCTGGTTCTCACCGCAGCAGGTGAAGGCCCGGGTCTGGCGCCATTCGATCTTGCGCAGCGCGACGAGACGCTGCGACTCGGTCCAGGGCTTGTCGCAGCCAACGCACTCGTAGCGCGCGGTCTCGGCGCGGATCTTCCCGCCCTCGTCCTTGTCGAACCGTACCTGTTCCCATTCGAGCGGGTGCCAGTGCTCGCAGTGTGGGCAGCGCACGAACGCCTTGCGCTGGTCGCTCTCGTCGTAGGACGCCTCGATGGCGCTACGCCCGGTGACGGTGGGCGAGCACGCCCGCACGCTCAGGCTGTTGGTCTTGAACTCGGCCTGCCGTTCCTCGGCCAGGTCGATGGGCGGGCCCTCGCCACCGGCCGAAAGCGGGTACTTGTCGATCTCGTCGCAGCACAGCAGCCGGATCGGCCGCATGGCGAGGTTGGTCGGGCTGTTCGATCCGACCAGGGTGACGTGGCCGCCGGGGAACTGCTTGTGCGTCAGGGTGGCGCCGGCATCCGTCGCCTTGGCGTCGCCGAACAGGTCCCGCAGCACCTTGGTGTCGCGGATCATCGGGGCCAGCCGGTCCTTCGAGAAGGTCTCGGCCGCATCGTCCTTCGGCTGCACCACGAGGATGGGGCACGGGTCGATGTGGATGAACCGTCCGAGGATGTTCTCGATCACGGTGGTTTTTAGAAGCTGCGTGCACGCCATCAGCGTGATGGTGGCGACGCCGGGTTCGGTAGCGGCGAGCATCGGGCCGCGCGCCACCTCGACGCGAGCGGTGACGAACCGGCCGCCGTTGGACGATTCCTTGCTGAGCTTCCGATACTCCTCGGCCCACTCGACGACGTCGAGGTCTGGCGCAGGGGTCAGCCCCTTGCGCCAGGACCGCTCAAGGCTCGTGAGATCGAGGTAGGTCGGCCTCGGGCTCTCCGAGCTCGCGGAGGTGCTGTTGAACATGCGCGGTCAGGACCGTGTTGAGCGTGCGCGCATCGACCTTCAGTTCATCGGCCATGACGACCGCGATGCGGGCGGGCCAGTTGGCCCAGGCGTCGCGCAGGTTACGGGCCGTGTCGAAGAACAGCTTTTCGGCGGCGGCCCGATCGACGAGCTGGCCCTGCTTGCG
>JAKONL010000125.1 GCA_022701965.1 Burkholderiaceae bacterium
CGCGGACAGCGACGATCCGGTCTCGACGTCGCTGCGGATGTCGTTGAGCAGCTTGGCGACGCTCGCGTTGGCGTTGCCCCGGCCGACGATGTCGAAGGCCTGCAGCAGCGGCACGCCGGCCTTCATCATGGTGGCGAGCTGGCGCGTGAAGATCGCGATGTCCTTGGGCTTGATCGCCTTGCCCGAGCGCATGCGCCGCTTCTTGAGCTTGGTCAGCATCACGCCCTGGCGCCGCAGCGAGGCCTGGACCTGGTTGGTGCCCGATGCGCGCATCTCGCCCCGGGCCTGCTTGCCGTTGCGGTCCTTCCCCTCCCATTCGAAGACGAATTCCTTCAGGTTGCCTCGGGTGGATGCTGCATTGGCCATTCGATCTCCGCGTGTGGGTGCGAGTCGCCGCTACTCGTTTGTAACAGCAAGTACTTCTTCGAGCGATGTTAATCCCTGCATCACCTTCAGCAGTCCGGACTGCCGCAGCGAGCGCACGCCGTCGGCCTCGGCCTGGCGGGCGATGTCCGGTGCGCTGCCGTCGCGCAGGATGATGTTCTGGATCGCCTCGGAGATCGGCATCACCTGGTAGATGCCGACGCGTCCCTTGTAGCCGCTGTTGCAGGCGTTGCAGCCCACGGGCCGATAGGGCTTCCAGGTGCCGTCGAGCTGCGCCTGCGTGAAGCCCGCGTCGCGCAGGGCGTCTTCCGGAATCTCGGAAGGCTCGCGGCACACCGTGCACAGTCGCCGCGCGAGCCGCTGCGCCGTGATCAGGATCACGCTGGAGGCGATGTTGAACGGCGCGATGCCCATGTTGCGCATGCGCGTGAGCGTGGTCGGCGCGTCGTTGGTGTGCAGGGTCGAGAGCACCAGGTGGCCGGTCTGGGCGGCCTTGATGGAGATGTCGGCGGTTTCCAGGTCGCGGATCTCGCCGACCATGATGATGTCCGGGTCCTGGCGCAGGAAGGCGCGCAGGGCGGCCGCGAAGGTCAGGCCGGCCTTGTCGTTCACGTTGACCTGGTTGACCCCGGGCAGATTGATTTCCGACGGGTCTTCGGCCGTGGCGATGTTCACGCCGGGCTTGTTGAGCAGGTTCAGGCAGGTGTAGAGCGACACCGTCTTGCCCGAACCCGTCGGCCCGGTGACCAGCACCATGCCGTAGGGCCGGCCGATGGCGGCCAGGAGCCGCGCCTTCTCGTCGGCGTCGTAGCCGAGCGCGTCGATGCCCAGGCGCGCGCTGCTCGGGTCCAGGATGCGGATCACGATCTTCTCGCCGAACAGCGTCGGCAGCGTGCTGACCCGGAAGTCGATCACGCGGTCCGGCCCGATCTTGAGCTTCATGCGGCCGTCCTGCGGAACGCGCTTCTCCGAGATGTCCAGGCGCGAGAGCACCTTGATACGCGAAGCCAGCTTCTCCTTGATGGCGGGCGGCGGGCTGGCGATCTCGCGCAGCTCGCCGTCGATGCGGAAGCGCACTCGGTACTGGTGCTCGTAGGGCTCGAAATGGATGTCCGACGCCCGCATGCCGAAGGCGTCGAGCAGCATCTTGTGCAGGAAACGCACGATCGGCGCGTCCTCGACCTCCGCGATCGCCTGTTCGTTCGGGTCGGCCTGCGCCTCGTTCATCGCGTCGCCGAACTCGAACTCGTTGCCCACCAGGCTGTCGACCATCTCGGCCGCACTCATGGCCGTGGCCTCGATGATGCGGGAGAGCTTGTCGTACTCGCCGATGACCCAGTCGACGCCCATCTGCGAGGCGAACTTGATCTTTTCGACCGCCTGCTGGTCGGACGGATCGGCCGTCGCCACGATCAGACGGTTGTTGCGCTTGCTCAGCACGACGATGCGGTACGACTGGCAGAGCTTGGGATCGAGCAGGTCGCGCGGCAGACGCTGCGGGTCGATCGCGTCGAGGTCGAGCAGCGGTGCACCGAAAGCGGTGGACAGCGTATGGGCGAGGTCCGAAGCCGAAACGGCGCCGGTGCCGGTGAGTTCGGCGATGAAGCTGGAACGGTTGCTCAGCGAGCGCTGGTAGATGTCCTCGGCGGTCTTGGCAGGCAGCTTGCCGGCCGCGATCAGCGCACGTGCCAGGCCGGGAAGCGCGATGGGCGAACTGTCTTTGACGAAGGGTTCTGCTGCTGCCATCGCTGCTGTAAGAAAATGTGAGATTTCAACCGATCATCGCCGATCGTTTCCTGGCTGTAAACCGTGTGCGGACGATGTACAACGCCGGAGTTGGCACTCACCCTGGAAGAGCGAACATGAGATTTCGCCGAAAGGCGGAGCGTGGCGTCGACGTCGAGAGGAGGTCAAGCAACCGGCACGCACGGGGCGTTCGGATGGACAAATGGTCGGGGTGAGAGGATTCGAACCTCCGGCCTCTACGTCCCGAACGTAGCGCTCTACCAGGCTAAGCTACACCCCGATGGTGTCGATTGAAATTCTGCTGTGGCACGACCCGCAAAAGTCGATCAGGAGCGACGCTCCAACAGCTGAGCCGCCAATTGTAGCAAACCCGATGTGTACGGATTCTCGGGAAAGCCATCCAGCGCGTCGATCGCGCGTTGTGCTTCAGCGGCGGCAGCGGCGCGGGTCGCGTCGAGGGCGCCGGTTTCCTTGACGATCGCGACGATGCGTTCGAGCTGCGTCTCGTCGCCCGTCTCGATCGCCGCCCGGATCAGGGCGGCTTCGGCGGGCACGGCGCGTTGCATGGCGAGGATGAGCGGCAGCGTGTTCTTGCCTTCGCGGAGATCGTCGCCGACGTTCTTCCCGGTCTCGGCAGCGTCGCCGGCGTAGTCGAGCACGTCGTCGATCACCTGGAACGCCGTCCCGAGCGCCTGCCCGTAGGTCGCGCAGGCCTCCTCCATCTGCGACGGCGCCTTGGCCATGACCGCCGCCACGCGGGTGCTGGCCTCGAACAGCTTGGCCGTCTTCGAACGGATCACGCGCAGGTATGCATCCTCGTCGAGGGTGGCGTCGTGCATGTTCATCAGCTGCATCACCTCGCCCTCGGCGATCACGTTGGTGGCGTCGGCGAGGATCTGCATGACGCGGATGTCGTTGCCGTCGACCATCATCTGGAATGCGCGCGAATGCAGGAAGTCGCCTACCAGGACGCTGGCCGGGTTGCCGAACGATTCGTTCGCCGTCGCGCGGCCCCGGCGCAAGGTCGACTCGTCGACCACGTCGTCGTGCAGCAGGGACGCCGTGTGGATGAATTCGACGACCGCCGCGATGTTGAAGCGCTGTGCGCCGCGGTAGCCGAGCGCGCCGCTCATCAGCAGGAGCAGCGCCGGACGAAGACGCTTGCCTCCGGCGGAAATGATGTAGTGCGCGACCTGGCTGATCAGCGGAACGCCGGTGTCGAGCCGCTCCGAGATCACGCGATCGACCTCGCCCATGTCGTCGGCGATGAGGGCGAGCACTGCGGAGGTGGGGGAGATGTCGGGAGCTGGAACTGACAAGAGGATGGCGCCTGGACGCGGCAGGATGGACGACGGCATGCGGCCGGTACGCCCGCATTATAGGAGTGCGCTAACCGTGCTATAGTCTTGGGCTCTGCAGAATTCGCTCCAGAGCCATCTTCACAAAGAGGTCAACATGTACGCGGTCATAAAAACCGGCGGCAAGCAGTATCGCGTTGCTTCCGGCGAAAAAATTAAAGTAGAACAGATTGCTGCGGACGTAGGCCAGGAAATCGTGTTCGATCAGGTTCTCGCAGTCGGCAACGGCTCCGAGATCAAGGTCGGTACGCCCCTGGTGTCCGGCGCATCGGTGACAGTCACGGTACTGTCGCACGGCTTGCACGACAAGGTGCACATCTTCAAGATGCGCCGTCGCAAGCACTATCAGAAACGTCAAGGGCATCGCCAGCAGTTCACCGAACTGCAAATCGGCGCGATCGCCTCCTAACGCACCACTGGAGTAGGCACCATGGCACAGAAAAAAGGCGGCGGCTCAACGCGAAACGGGCGCGATTCCAAGCCCAAGATGCTGGGCGTGAAAGCGTTCGGCGGCGAACTGATCAGCGCCGGTTCCATCATCGTGCGCCAGCGCGGCACCCAGTTCCACCCCGGCGTCAACGTCGGTGTCGGCAAGGACCACACGCTGTTCGCACTGGTCGACGGGCATGTCTCGTTCGGTCACAAGGGTGCTTTGAACAAGCACATGGTCAACGTGACCCCGGCGGCTGCCCAAGCCTGACCCGTTACGTCGGACCGTTCGAAGCCCCGCTCGTCGGGGCTTCTTCGTTTTCCACTGCCTTCTCCACTGCCGCAACCCGCGGCTTCCATCTGTAGATCGAGTACCCCATGAAGTTCGTCGACGAAGCCTTCATCGACATCGCCGCCGGCGATGGCGGCAACGGCTGCGTGTCGTTCCGTCATGAGAAGTACAAGGAGTTCGGCGGACCCAACGGAGGGGACGGTGGGCGCGGCGGCCATGTGTTCGCCGTGGCGGACATCAATCTCAACACGCTGGTCGATTTCCGTTTCTCGCGCCGTCACGAAGCCAAGCGCGGCCAGCACGGAATGGGTTCGGACATGTTCGGCGCGGCCGGTGACGACATCACGCTGAAGGTGCCGGTCGGAACCATCTTCAGCGATGCCGAAACCGGCGAGGTCCTCTACGAGCTGCTCGTGCCGGGCGAGGTCGTCACGATCGCCAAGGGAGGCGACGGCGGCTTCGGCAACATGCGCTTCAAGAGCGCCATCAACCGTGCGCCGCGCCAGAAGACGCCCGGCTGGCCCGGCGAGAAGAAGAGCCTGAAGCTCGAGCTCAAGGTCCTGGCGGACGTCGGCCTCCTCGGCATGCCGAACGCAGGCAAGTCGACTCTCATCACCGCGATCTCGAACGCGCGCCCGCGCATCGCCGACTATCCGTTCACCACGCTGCATCCCAACCTGGGCGTCGTCCGCGTCGGCCCGGAGCAGAGCTTCGTCGTGGCGGATCTTCCGGGCCTCATCGAAGGCGCGTCGGAAGGAGCGGGTCTCGGCCACCTGTTCCTGCGCCACCTGCAGCGAACGCGCCTGCTGCTGCACGTGATCGACCTCGCGCCGTTCGACGAAGGCGTCGACCCGGTGGCGCAGGCCAAGGCGATCGCGGGCGAACTGAAGAAATACGACGCCGGGCTCTACGAGAAGCCGCGCTGGCTGGTGCTCAACAAGCTCGACATGGTGCCCGACGACGAGCGCGCCGCGCGGGTCAAGGAGTTCGTGAAGCGCATGCGGTTCAAGGGCCCGGTGTTCGAGATCTCCGCGCTGACGCGCGAGGGTTGCGAGCCGCTGGTCAAGGCGATCTACCAGCACATCAAGGCGCAGCAGGTGGCCGAACAGCCGCCGGCGGAAATCGATCCCAGGTTCCCGTGACATCGTCATGAGCGAAGTCGCTTCTTCCGTCGTCCTGCGCGATGCGCGCCGGATCGTCGTCAAGGTCGGGTCGAGCCTGGTCACCAACGAAGGCCGTGGCCTGGACGAGGCCGCCATCGGCGAGTGGTGCCGCCAGCTCGCCGCCCTGATGCGCGACGGGCGCGAGGTCGTGATGGTGTCGAGCGGCGCCATCGCCGAAGGCATGAAACGGCTCGGCTGGCGCACCCGGCCGCGCGAGATCAACGAGCTGCAGGCCGCAGCGGCCGTCGGGCAGATGGGTCTGGTGCAGGTGTACGAGACCAAGCTGCGCGAGAACGGGGTCGGCAGTGCGCAGGTCCTGCTCACGCATGCCGACCTGGTCGACCGCGAACGCTATCTGAACGCGCGTTCGACACTGCGCACGCTGCTGTCGCTCGGTGTCGTGCCCGTCATCAACGAGAACGACACGGTCGTCACCGACGAGATCAAGTTCGGCGACAACGACACGCTCGGTGCGCTGGTCGCGAACCTCGTCGAAGCCGATGCGCTCGTCATCCTGACCGACCAGAAGGGTCTCTACACCGCCGACCCCCGGAAGAATCCGGAGGCCCGCTTCGTCCACGAGGCCGTGGCCGGCGACCCCGCGCTCGAGGCGATGGCCGGCGGCGCGGGCTCGTCGATCGGCAGCGGCGGCATGATCACGAAGATCCTCGCGGCCAAGCGTGCCGCCGGCTCGGGCGCCTCGACGGTCATCGCCTGGGGACGCGAAAGCGACGCACTGCTGCGCCTGAGCCGGGGCGA
>JAKONL010000594.1 GCA_022701965.1 Burkholderiaceae bacterium
GTGCGGAGCGACGAACAGGAAGAAGCATGGCGCTGGGTCGAACCGCTCATCGACAGCTGGAGTGCGGAGGGTCGTCCCCGGCCCTACGCAGCCGGCACCTGGGGGCCGAGCGCATCGAGCGCGATGATCGCGCGCGATGGATTCTCCTGGGGTGAGGAGCAGTGAGGGGGACTCGACGCTGGCGCTTGAGGGTTCTCCACTCGACGGGTGTCGCGTCGTTCGGTATTTTCGCGAGCTCGACCTCGTGGGTCAGCCAAACGATGTGGGCACACCAATAGAAAAAGCCGTCTGACCTGCGTCAGACGGCTTTTTGGATTCTCAGCCTCAGCTGGCTCGCGCCAGCGTTGGATCAGAAAGCGTGGCGAACGCCAACGTCGAAACCGTTGGACTGCAGACCAGCCTGACCGTTGGTGATCACACGAGCGTAGTTCGTGTACAGAGCCGTACGCTTCGACAGGTTGTGGATGTAACCCACAGCCAGCTTGCGTGAACGCGGGTCAGGGCCAGCCAGGTCGCTGCTGTACTTGATCTGCGAGTAGGCAAGGCGAACCAGGCCTGGGCCGACCGGTGCGGTAGCGCCGAGCAGGAAGCCGTAGGCGTTGTTGTTGTTGTTCAGAGCAACCAGATCGTTGTCGATCTTGGTGCGAACAGCTTCGCCGAATGCCTTGACGACGCCGAAGTCATAGGAAGCGCCGAGGTTCAGTTCCTTGACGGAAGTCGTGTCCAGAGCGGTCACAGCGGTCGAACCGAGATCGGTCTGGCCGTAGGCGACAGCGACGTCCAGAGGACCGTTGGCGTAGCCGAAGCGGCCGCTGACGTTACGACCGGAATTGTTGCGCTGGAAACCGTCAACCTTGGCAACTTCAGCAAAAGCGTACTGGATCTGGCCGTAGAAACCGCCGAGGTTCGAAGGCAGGAAGTAGCTGATGGCGTTGTTGGTACGAACGTAGATGTTGTTCGGCAGTGCGCTGCCTGCAGCTGCGGCGCCCAGGGTGTAGCCACCGCGGGTTGCGTCGACGATGCTGCCGCCGATGCCGGTCGTGGCGAACGGGTCGAAGTTCGTATCGTTCAGGTACGTGGGGTTGAAGTCACGGCCCAGACGGATTTCGCCGAAACCGCCGGACAGGCTGACGGTCGAACGACGGTTGAAGTTGAAGCCGGAATCGACAGCCTGCTCGGTTGCCGAAGCGAGACCGGATTGACGGCCACCGTTGCCCAGGCCGGTGTCGACAGCCAGACCGGCTTCGAGCCAGAAGCTAGCAGCCAGACCGCCGCCGAGGTCTTCAGTGCCGCGGAAACCCAAACGGCTGGTGGTGATGCCACCCGAAGCCAGAGTCCAGTTCTTCGACTCGACGCCGTTGACCTTGGTTTCCTGATAACGGACACCGGTGTCGAGCACACCGAACAGCGTGACCGACGACTGAGCCGAAGCGATGCCGGCGACAGCCAGGGCAGCCATGGCAACTAGGGATTTTTTCATTGCGAGTTTCTCCAAGGTTAAACATAGGGCTCCGGTGCAGAGGGTTCACTGTGCTGCGCACTTTGTGCTCCCACCGGACCCCGGGCCAACCTCCTTTTGGGAAGTTGTTGCTATTGCACCAGAGCCGCCCGGGCAGAGCAAAAGAATTCACCCGAAATCTCGAATGGGCGATGGGTTTCGTTGCACGTATGCAACAGCCTCTCGCCAAGGCCGTTCGGACCCCTCTCCAATGACGAATGCGCCGCTCGGCCAGAATGTGTCCATGTCCCACCCGCTCGACCCACTGCTCGTCGCCGCCGATTCGGCATTGCGCACCCTATTCGCGAAACCGCACGGAAGTCGCCCGACTCCGCCTTCCACGTCGCCGCCAGGTGTCCTGAGCGAGAGCGAGCGACGTGAGGCCGGTGCTCTGATGCGCGTCAACCATGTCGGCGAGGTCTGCGCGCAGGCGCTCTACGTCGCGCAGGCTGCATCGACGCCCGACGCATCCTTGCGTGCGCACTTCCTGGAAGCTGCGCGGGAGGAGACCGACCACCTCGCCTGGACGCAGCAGCGGCTGGATGCGCTGGGTGCGAGGCCCTCGCTACTGAATCCGCTGTGGTTCGCCGGCGCCTTCGGCCTCGGCCTGATCGCCGGGCGCCTTGGCGATCCGCTGAGCCTGGGCTTCGTGGCGGAGACGGAACGACAGGTCGAGGCGCATCTGGACAGTCATCTCGGACGACTTCCGGCAGGCGATACCGAATCGCGTGCCGTGGTCGAGCAGATGAAGCGGGACGAGGCGCGGCATGCGGCCGAGGCGGTGGGCGCTGGCGCCAGAGAACTGCCGCTGCCGGCCAAGGCGCTGATGAGGATGGCGTCGCGCGTCATGACCACCGTCGCGCACCGGGTCTAGGCAACGGTCCTCAAGCCTCGAGAAGGTCGAAGCTTGTGGTGATTTCCGCGGTCTTGCCGAGCATGATGCTGGCAGAACAATAGGTCTCGTGGCTGAGCGCGATGGCGCGTTCGACCGCAGCGGCGGGAATGCCCTTGCCCGCGACCGTGAAGTGCATGTGGATCTTCGTGAACACCTTCGGATCGGTCTCGGCTCTCTCGCTGGTGAGCTTCACGGTGCAGCGCTCGACCTTGTGGCGGCCGCGCTTGAGGATCAGCACCACGTCGTAGGCCGTGCAGCCCCCCGTGCCTGCGAGCACGGTCTCCATCGGCCTCGGTGCGAGGTTCTGTCCACCGTTGGCAGGCTTGGCGGCATCGGGCGCGCCATCCATCGCCAGGACGTGGCCGCTGCCCGTCTCCGCGACGAAACCCATGGACGAGCGGGTTCCCGTTTCGCCCGTCCAGCTGACTGTGCATTCCATCTACTTCTTGCTCCGAGGATCGGCGCGCGTGGAAAATCTCCGAAAGCACGCCGTTTTGTGTGGGAAAAACGTCAACGCTTGTTGCAACGCAACAAAGTGCCGATATACTTTATTTCATCGCACATCACGGATGTGCACCGGTTGTCTCCTCCACCCTCTCAATTGGTGGATTTAGCCCCGAGTCGCAAGACTCGGGGCTTTTTTATTGGTTGTGCCATGACATCTGCGTCGATCCCTGTGCCGCTCACGCCCGCCGACTACCTGAAGAAGATCCTCACCGCGCGCGTCTACGACGTCGCGGTCGAATCGGCGCTGGAAAAGGCCAAGGCGCTCAGCGAACGCATCGGCAACACGGTCCTGCTCAAGCGCGAGGACCAGCAGCCGGTGTTCAGCTTCAAGCTGCGCGGCGCGTACAACAAGATGGCCCACCTCACGCCCGGCCAGCTCGCCGCCGGCGTGATCTGCGCTTCCGCCGGCAACCATGCGCAGGGAGTGGCGCTCGGCGCACGCAAGCTGGGCACGCGGGCGGTGATCGTGATGCCAGTGACCACGCCGCAGCTCAAGATCGATGCCGTGCGGGCGCTCGGCGGCGACGTGCACCTGCACGGCGACAGCTACTCGGACGCCTACGGCCATGCGCTCGAGCTGCAGGAGAAGGACGGCCTGACCTTCGTCCACCCGTTCGACGACCCCGACGTCATCGCAGGCCAGGGCACGATCGCCATGGAGATCCTGCGCCAGCACCAGGGGCCGCTCGACGCCGTCTTCGTCGCCATCGGCGGTGGCGGCCTGATCTCGGGCGTGGCGAACTACATCAAGGCCGTGCGGCCGGAGATCAGGATCGTCGGCGTCCAGATGAACGACTCCGACGCCATGATGCAGTCGGTGGCCGCGCATCGGCGCGTGACGCTGGCCGATGTCGGCCTGTTCTCCGACGGCACGGCCGTCAAGCTGGTCGGCGAGGAGACCTACCGGATCGCGAGCAGTCTGGTCGACGATTTCGTGACGGTCGACACCGATGCCGTCTGCGCGGCCATCAAGGACGTCTTCATCGACACGCGCAGCATCGTCGAGCCGGCCGGCGCCCTCGCGGTCGCCGCCGTCAAGCAGTACGCGGCGACGCACGGCAAGCGAGGCGAAACCTATGCGGCCATCCTGTGCGGCGCCAACATGAACTTCGACCGCTTGCGCTTCGTCGCCGAACGCGCCGAGGTCGGCGAGGAACGCGAGGCGCTGTTCGCGGTGACGATTCCGGAGGTGCGCGGGAGTTTCCGCCGTTTCTGCGAGGTGGTCAGCACGCTGCCGGGTGCGTCGCGCAGCGTGACCGAGTTCAACTACCGGATCAGCGATTCGCGCGAAGCACATGTATTCGTGGGCCTGACCACCACCCGGCGCGGGGAGTCCGCCACGATCGCGGACACGTTCGTGCGCCAGGGCTTCGGCGCGATCGACCTGACGCACGACGAGCTCGCCAAGGAACACATCCGCCACATGGTCGGCGGCCGCACCGGCCTCGCGCAGGACGAGCGCCTGCTGCGGTTCGTGTTTCCGGAGCGCCCGGGCGCTCTGCTGAAGTTCCTGAGCCTGATGCGCCCGAACTGGAACATCAGCCTGTTCCACTACCGCAACCAGGGCGCCGACTACGGCCGCATCCTGGTCGGACTGCAGGTACCGACCGCCGATCACACGGCCTTCGACGAGTTCCTGCTCACGCTGGGCTATCCGTTCGTCGAGGAAACGGACAACCCCGCCTACAGGCTGTTCCTGCAGAAGTAGCGCGGCGAGCGCGGCGCCTTACTGCGGCGCCATCGGCAGCAGGGGCTGGGGTACCGGCAGCGCCATCGGTCGCACCGGCAGCTGGAGAACGAAAGCGGGCGGCATGCCGACGCCGGCGCCGAGCGAGGCCGAGCGCGTCGACACCGACTGCAGGACGTAGCCCTCTCCCACCATGCTGCCGACCCGGAACGGCCGTGCCGGCTTGCCGTCGACGGCGATCAGCGCCGCACCGCGCTGCATCGCGTCGGCGATCACGCCCGTGAGAGCGAAGCGGCTCGCCGCCTCGGGCGTCAGCGTGACCTGCGGCTCGGCGGACACGGCGCCGAGCAGTCTCGCGACCGTCTCGGGGTCGGTGGCTGCGGCAGGCGCCGCCGCCACTGCGGGCGGTGGCGGCGCGTCGGTAGGTGCGGCCAGGCGCAGCACCCAGAACGCGATGCCGGCCACGGCCAACGCCCAGATCAGGAAGGTGGTCAGCGCCGCAGGCCAGCGCGGCGACGGGGATGTGAGCGTCATGGGGCCGGATTATCATGCAGCGCATGCCTTCCTCCTCCCGACCTCTCGCGCGTGCCTTGCAACGCGGCTTCACGCTGATCGAACTGATGGTGGTGCTGGTCATCATCGGCGTCCTCGCCGCGCTGATCGTGCCCAACGTCATCGGACGCGCCGACGATGCGCGTGCCACGGCCGCCAAGACCGACGTCAACAACATCATGCAGGCGCTCAAGCTCTACCGGCTCGACAACCAGCGCTATCCCACGGCCGAACAGGGACTGCAGGCGCTCATCACGCGGCCGACCTCGGGTCCGGCGGCACCCAATTGGAAAACCTATGTCGAGAAGTTGCCGAACGACCCGTGGGGCCGTCCCTACCAGTACCTGAATCCGGGCATCAAGGGCGAGATCGACGTCCTGTCGCTGGGCGCGGACGGCCAGCCGGGCGGCGAAGGCAACAATGCCGACATCGGCAGCTGGCAGTAGCCTTCCGCGGTGCCGGCGGCGGCCGCGTCGACGGCAGCCCGGCTTCACGCTGCTGGAGATGATCGTGGTGATCGCCATCGTGGCGATCGGAACGGCCGGCGTGGCGCTCGCCCTGCGCGATTCCGGCCGGGCAGGACTCGAGCGCGAGGCTGACCGGCTCGCCGCCCTGCTGGAGGCCGGACGATCGCAGTCGCGTGCCAGCGGCACGACGGTCACGTGGCGCCCCCGCACGCAGAACCCGGGCGGCTTCACGTTCGACGGCCTGTCCTCCGGCAGCCTGCCGACGAACTGGCTTTCCAGCGGTATCAGCGCCCAGCCGATCGGGCCCGACGGACGCGCCGCGGACGCGATCGCCCTCGGACCCGAGCCGATCATCGCGGCGCAGCAGGTGGTGCTGACCGCCGGAGGCACGCCGACGCGCACCCTGCGCATCGGCACCGACGGATTGCGTCCTTTCGGAGTCACGACGCCATGAGCCCGCAGCGTCGTCGGGGCGGCAGCGCGCGCGGCTTCACGCTGATCGAGGTGCTGGTCGCGCTGGCGATCGTGGCGATCGCGCTGGCGGCCGGCACGCAGGCCACTTCGGCCCTGACGCGCAACGCGCAGCGGCAGTCGGACGTGATGCTCGCCCAGATCTGTGCCGAGAACGAGCTCGTCAAGGCGCGCCTCGCGCGGCAGATGCCGCCGATCGGCGACAGCGGCCTGACGTGCACGCAGGCCGGCGTGAATTTCGGCGTCTCGGTGTCCACCGTGCAGACGCTCAATCCGAACTTCCGCCGGGTCGACGTCAAGGTGCGCGATCTGGCCGACGCGCCGGTGCTGCAGGTTTCGACGATCGTCGGACGCTACTGATGACCTGTCCCACGAACCGACGCGGTCAACGCGGCTTCACGCTGATCGAGCTGATGGTCGCGATCGCCGCGATGGCGCTGCTCGCGCTCATGAGCTGGCGCGGGCTCGACGGCATGACGCGCGCGCAGTCGATCAACCGCGACCGTGGCGATGCCGTACTGACGCTGCAGACCACGCTGTCGCAATGGAGCGCCGACCTCGACGCGATCGTCGCGCCGACGCAGATCCAGCCGATCTCCTGGAACGGGCGGGTCCTGCGGCTCACCCGCAAGAGCGCCAACGGCGCGCGACCCGCGATCCAGGTGGTCGCGTGGACGGTCCGCACCGATGCCGGCACCGGCACACGCTGGCGCCGCTGGCAATCACCCGACATCGACACCCGCGCCGGCTGGCAGCAGGCCTGGGACCGGGCGTCCGCCTGGGCGCAGGACGGCGCCGGGGCGGGCGGCAACGAGGTCGCGCTGATACCCGTCGACGCCTGGCAGATGTTCTATTTCGACGGCACCGGCTGGGTCAACGCGGCCTCCGGCGGCGCCTCGGCGTCGGCCTTCGCCATTCCCGACGGGGTCCGTCTGGTGGTCACGCTGCCGCCGGGGCCGGGGCTCGCCGGCACGCTCGTCCGCGACTGGGTTCGCCCGACCGCGACGGTGAGGAAGTCGTGAGAAGGCATCGCGGCTCCGGCATCGCGCAGCGTGGCGCCGCGCTGCTGGCGGCGATGCTCACCGTCACCCTGGTGGCGACCTTCGCGGCCGCGGCGCTCTGGCAGCAATGGCGCGCCGTCGAGGTCGAGACCGCGGAGCGCGCCCGGATGCAGGCGGCGTGGGTGCTGGTCGGCGCGATCGACTGGTCGCGCCTGATCCTCATGGAGGACGGCCGCGGCGGCGGTGCGAACACCACCGACAACCTCGGCGAGCCCTGGGCCATCCCGCTGGAGGAAGCGCGCCTGACCAGCTTTCTCGCCGCCGACAAGAACGTGGCGAGCGACGCGCTCGACGGTCTGCCGGACGCCTTCCTGTCCGGCCGCATCGTCGATGCGCAGTCCAAGCTGAACGTGCGCAACCTGGTGGAGGTCGGGAAGCCGGTCGAAGGGCCGGTCGCGGCCTTCACCAAGCTGTTCGCGATGCTGGGCCTGCCGCCGCAGGAACTGTCGGCCATGGTGGCAGGGCTGCAGCGCGCCGTACCGGCGCCGGCTGCCATCGTCAATCCGGCGACGGCCGGTGCGACAGGCGCAACCGGCACGGCCGGCACCACGACCGTTCCGGTGATCGGCGGCGTGCTGACCAGCCCCAGCTCGACGTCGTCGACCCCCTCGGCCCCCTCGACCCCGATGGACGCGGTGCCGGCCGCCGACGCGCCGTTGATGCCGCAGCAGGTGTCGCAGCTGGTCTGGCTAGGCGTCTCGAGCGCGACGGCCACGGCGCTGGAGCCGTACGTCACGATCCTGCCGGTGCGCACGCCGGTCAACATCAACACGGCGGGGCCGGAGGTGCTCTACGCCAGCATGCCGAAGCTCGACATGGCGGGTGCGCAGAAGATCGTCTCGCTGCGCGCGCGCGGTGCCTTCACGCAGCTCGGGCAGATGACCGACGCGGTGGCGAACGCGCAGATCGTCGACGGCCAGCAGAGCGTCTCGACCGACTATTTCGAGATCTACGGCAAGCTGCGGCTCGACAGGACCTGGGTCGAGGAACGCTCCCTCGTACGCCGAAACGGCCTCGAAGTCACGATGCTCTGGCGCGAACGTGGTACGGGCACGACGCTTCCGACGCCCCGGCCATGAACGAGACTCGCTGTTACGTTAATCGAATAAAAGACTTCCTGGCGTTGCCCTGTAAGGCTTTATAGCTATTCATTCGATAGCAAAATGCGTCGGTCCGCTCCTACAATGCCGGACCGCCTGATTCTTCCCTCCTCTTCCCACCGCCCAGGTTCCTCCCGCTCCATGTCGCTGTTGATCGTTACCCTTCCCCTCCCGCCAGCGCCCGCCGGCGGCGAGTACGGCTGGACGCTCTGGGCGGCCGACGGCTCGTTGCGTTCGAGCGGCACCGCACGGCTCGCACTGCTGCCCACCGGCGACGACGTGACGATCGCCGTGCCGGCCGCGGCGCTGTCGTGGCATCAGGTGACCTTGCCGCAGGGCAGCATGGGAGGCGCGGTGCGCCTGCGCTCGGTCCTCAACGGCCTGCTCGAAGACCGGCTGCTCGACGAACCCGAACTCCTGCACTTCGCACTGGCGCCCGATGCGGCGGTCGGCAGGCCGGTATGGATCGCGGCCTGCAACCGCATCTGGCTACGCTCGGCGGTGCAGGCTTTCGAAGGCGCGGGCCGCCGGGTCGGGCGCATCATTCCCGAATTCGTTCCCGCTGCGCCCGATGAACCGGTCGCGCTCTTCGCCACCGGCGAGCCCGACGACGCGCGGATCACCGTGTGCGATGCGGCAGGCGTACTGACGCTGCCGCTGGATGCGGGCGGCGTGGCGGCACTCGGGCTGCTGCCCGACGACACGCTGGCGCAGGCCGAACCGGCCGTCGCCGCGCTGGCCGAAGACCTGCTCCAGCGCCAGGTGCCGATCGTGCTGCCGGCCGAGCGCTGGCTGCAGGCCACGCGCACGGGCTGGGACCTGGCGCAACTGGGCATGGCGTCGACCGGGCGGGCCCGCGCCGGCAAGAAGGCGACCGCGGTACTGGAATCGCTCTGGCGCGCGCCGCAGTGGCGCGCCGCGCGCTGGGGCGTGGCGGTGCTGCTGCTGGCTCAGCTCGTCGGCGTCAACGCCTGGGCCTGGAAGGAGCGCCGCGCGCTCGAGGCCAAGCGCGCGGCGATCGGCACGATCCTGGTCGAGACCTTCCCGAACGTGAAACCCTACGAACCGCAACTGCAGATGGTGCGCGAGGTCGCGATCCTGCAGCAGGCCACCGGCGGCGTCTCGCCGGTCGACCTCGAACCCATGCTCGGCGCCCTGGCGACGAGCCTGCCGGTCGGCCGCACGCCCTCGGCCATCGACTACAGCGGCGGGCAGCTGCGGCTGCGCGGCCTCGGGCTCGCGATGTCCGACCTGAACGCGATCTCGTCCGCGCTGGCCGCGCGCGGCTACGGTGCGCGCAGCGAAGGCGACCTGCTGCTCGTGCAGGCGGAGGGCACGCGATGAAAGTCACCGCACGCCGAGGTGCCACGCAGGCGACGACGGCCGTCGCGGCGGCCACGCCGCTCGGCCGGCTGCGCACCCGCTGGGCCGGACTCGACGCTCGCGAGCGTCAGCTCGTCGCCGTGGCCGGCGGACTGGTCGTGCTGGCGCTGCTCTGGTGGATCGGCCTCGCGCCGGCGTTCCGCACCCTCGCGACCGCACCGGCGGCGCATGCGCAGCTCGACGCGCAGCTGCAGCAGATGGTGACGCTGCAGGCGCAGGCGCGGGCCCTGCAGGCACAGCCGCGCGTCAACCGCGACGATGCCCTGCGGTCGCTGGAGACCACGGTCAGGCAGACGCTCGGGCCGAACGCGCAGATGCAGGTCGCGGGCGGCAGCGCCGGCGACGGCGTGCTGGTCACGCTCGGCGGCACGCCGCCCGACAGCCTGGCGCAGTGGCTGGCGCAGGCGCGCGTCAACGCGCGTGCGGTGCCACGCGAAGTCCATCTGACGCGCTCGCAGGTCAGCGTGGCGCGGCCCATCGCCTTCACGCCGCCGACCAGCGTGCCGGGCGCGATGCCGGGAACGGTGGCGGCGCCCGCCGCCGCAGCCTCGGGCCCGACCCGCGCGCGCTGGGACGGCACGGTCGTGATGAGCCTGCCCGCACGCTGACCGCCGAGCCCGATGGTCACGCACAACGCTTTCCGCCCACCCCGCCCGGCCTCCCACGGCTGGCGCTGGGCGCTGCTCGGCGCGCTGCTGGGCGGCCTGCTGGCCCTGACGGTCTTCGCACCGGCGCGCTGGCTGGCCGCGGGTCTGGCCAGCGCGACCGGCGACCGGCTGCAGCTCGTCAACGCACGCGGCACGGTCTGGAACGGCACCTCGGGCGTGGTCTTCTCCAGCGGAGCGGCGGGCACCGAATCCATCTCCGTGCCGGGCTCCCTGGCCTGGACGCTGCGCCCCGGCTGGGACGGCGTGAATGCCTCGCTCGACCTGCCCTGCTGCGCCGCACAGCCCTTGACCCTGAAGGCGCGCCCGCGAACCGACGGTCTCCAGCTCGACTGGGGCGACGGCCGTT
>JAKONL010000600.1 GCA_022701965.1 Burkholderiaceae bacterium
GGCTCGGCGAGCTCGACATCTTCGTCGGCCGCAACTACGTGGTGTCGGTGCGCAACCGCAGCGAGCACGGCTTCGTCGAGGTGCGCGAGCGCTGCCAGCGCGAGCCCGACCTGCTGCGCAACGGCCCGGGCTTCGTGCTCTACGCGCTGATGGACGCGGTGGTGGACCGCTACTTTCCGGCCATCGACGCCTTCGAGGACGAGCTCGGGGTCATCGAGGCGGACATCTTCACCCGCGGAAAGGCGCGCGAGAGCCTGCAGCGCCTCTACGCGATGAAGCAGCGCCTGACGGTGTTCAAGCACGCGGTGGCGCCGCTGCTCGAGGCCACGAGCAAGCTGCACGGCGGGCGCGTGCCGCAGATCTGCGCCGGCTCGCAGGACTACTTCCGCGACGTGATGGACCACCTGAGCCGCATCAACGGCACCATCGATTCGGTGCGCGACACCATCGGCACCGCGATCCAGGCCAACCTGTCGATGGTGACCATCGAGGACGGCGAGGTCACCAAGCGCCTCGCGGCCTGGGCGGCGATCTTCGCCGTATGCACCGCCTTCGCCGGCATCTGGGGCATGAATTTCGAGCACATGCCGGAGCTGAAGTGGCGCTACGGCTACGTCGCCGCGCTGGGGCTGATCGCGACGCTGTGCGGCTACCTGTACTGGCGCTTCCGCAAGGCCGGCTGGGTGTGAATAATCGGCCGATGCGAATCCGTTTCACCAAGATGCAGGGCGCGGGCAACGATTTCGTCGTGCTCGACGAGACCCGCGGGACGCTCGGCCTGAGCCGGGACCAGTACCGGTTCATCGCCGACCGCCATTTCGGCGTCGGCGCTGACCAGATCCTCACCGTGCGGCCGTCGCCGGCCGAGGGCGTCGACTTCCAGTACCTGATCCACAACGGCGACGGCGGCGAGGTCGAGCAGTGTGGCAACGGCGCGCGCTGCTTCCTGCGCTACGTGCGCGAGAACGGCCTGACGACCAAGGACGCGGTGCGCGTGCAGACGCTCTCGGGCGTGATCGAGCCGCGCATGGCCGAGGACGGCCGCATCACGGTCGACATGGGCGCGCCGGTGTTCGAGCCGCAGCGGGTGCCCTTCGACCGCGCTGGCGTCGATCCGCAGCCCGACGGCGGCTGGGAGACCTGGAACCTCGCGCTCTCGGCCCGTGCCGACGGTCCGATCGTCGCGCTGGCGATCCTGTCGATGGGCAATCCGCACGCGGTGCGCGTCGTCGACGACGTCGAGACCGCACCGGTCGAATCGCAGGGACCGCTGATCGAGCACCACCCGCGCTTCCCGCAGCGCGTCAACGCCGGTTTCCTGCAGGTGGTCGACCGCACGCACGTGCGGCTGCGCGTGCACGAGCGCGCGGCCGGCGAGACGCTCGCCTGCGGCACCGGCGCCTGCGCCGCGGTCGTGGCGGGCATCCGGCTCGGCCTGCTCGATGCGCGCGTCGACGTCGAGACGCGCGGCGGCATCCTCACCATCGCGTGGGCCGGCCTCGGCCAGCCGGTCTTCATGACCGGCCCCGCGATCACCGTGTTCGAAGGCGACATCGAGATACCCGATCTCCCGTGAAACAGCCATGAAATCCATCCACGACGCCGCTGCCCTGCATCCGATCACCGAGGACGACATCGCCGACTACCTCGCGAACACGCCGGATTTCTTCGAGCGCCACGCCCAGCTGCTCGCGCAGGTGCAGCTCACCAGCCCGCACGGCAACCGCGCGGTGAGCCTGCAGGAGCGCCAGGCCGACATGCTGCGCGAGAAGATCAAGGCGCTGGAGCATCGGGTGATGGACATGATGCGCCACGGCACCGACAACGTCGCCACCACCGAGCGCATGCACCGCTGGATGTGCAACCTGCTCGCCACGCCCGACGCGCGCGCGCTGCCGGCGCGGATCGTGGCCGACCTCGAATCGCTGTTCTCCGTGCCGCAGGCGGCCCTCCGGCTCTGGGGTTGCGACAAGGACTACTGGAAGGAGCCGTTCGCGCTGTGGGTGGACGAGGACCTGAAGGCGTTCGCCAACGGGCTGGCCGTGCCCTACTGCGGCCCGAACACGGGCTTCGAGGCCACGACCTGGCTGGCCGACGACCGCACCGCGATCTCGATCGCGCTGGTGCCGCTGCGCACGGCGCCGGACGCGCCCGCGTTCGGCCTGCTGGTGCTCGCCTCGCCCGACCCGCAGCGCTTCAACGCCGAGATCGGCACCGATTTCCTGGGCCGGATCGCGGAGCTGGCCTCGGGCGCGCTGTCGCGGCTGCTTCCCTCGCCGGTCTGAAGCCGCCGTCATGCCGGACCTCGCCGCCGACCGTGCGCTGATCGATCGCTACCTCGCCTACGTCCGGGTGGAGCGGCGGCTCGCGGTGCGCACGGTCGATCTCTATGCGGAGCATCTCGGCACGCTCGCCGAACGCGCGACCGAGGCCGGTCTCGCGCTCGTCGCGGTCCAGGCTGTCCATGTCCGGCGCTGGATGGCTTCGATGCACGGGGCAGGGAGGCAACCGTCGGGCATCGCGCTGGTGCTGTCGTGCTGGCGCAGCTTCTACCGCTGGCTCGGGCACGAGCGACTCGTCGCGGCCAACCCCGTGCAGGACGTCAAGGCACCCAAGGCCGGGAGGCCGTTGCCCAAGGCGCTGGCGGTCGACGACGCGGTGCGGCTCGCCGAGCACCATGACGCCGAAGCCGATGCCTGGACCGAAGCGCGCGACGCCGCCATCGTCGAACTGCTCTACGGCTGCGGCCTGCGGGTGAGCGAACTCGTCGGCCTCGATGCGCAGGCCGGCAGGGATGCCGCCGGCTGGATCGACCTGGACTCGGGCGACGCCCACGTCCTGGGCAAGGGCGGCAAGCGGCGCAGCGTGCCGGTCGGTGCCAAGGCGGCACAGGCGCTGCGTGCATGGCTCGCCGTGCGGGACGACTGCCCGGCGCTGCCGGCGGCGACGCTTCGCGATCCGCACGGTGCCGCTGCGCTGTTCGTCGGACGCAACGGCACGCGCTTCTCGGCGCAATCGGTCTGGAGCCGCCTGAAGGCGCGCAGCCTGAAGGCCGGCCTCGCCACGCCGGTGCATCCGCACATGCTTCGCCATTCGTTCGCCAGCCACCTGCTGCAGTCCAGCGGCGACCTGCGCGGCGTGCAGGAACTGCTCGGCCACGCGAACATCACGACCACGCAGGTCTACACGCGGCTGGATTTCCAGCATCTGGCCAAGGTCTACGACGCCGCGCATCCGCGGGCGAAGGCGCTGGATGCGTCGGGCGACGAGTGATCAGAAGTCGACGTGGACGTCGTTGCCGGTCAGCGCGGGCAGTAGATACGGTCTGCCACGGTGCGCCTGGATGGCGGCGTTGACCGCCGCCTGATGGCGCGAAGGGTCCAGCGGCGGCAACTCCTGTGCGGGCATGTAGAAGGTCGATCTGCTCTGGCCCGGCGCGATGCCATGGTTGGGGTCGAAGGTACGCCTGACCTGCTGATAGAAGTTCTGCGCACGATAGAACGACCGCGCGAAATTGCCGTCCCTGTTTCGGCTCTCCGTCGCGTTCCCGTGACTGCGCGTGAAGATCTTGTCTTCGCTCCGGCGTGGCGCGCCCTGCGGCGGCTGGTCGGTCGGGGAGAGGGATGGCCTGGAAACAGGACGCGGCATTTCGAGGCCCGGGATGGTTCTGCTCATTTCGATGGGTTTCCGTTGAATTCGACGATGCCGCATGCCGGCATCGACCGATGTTCGGATCCAGGGCGCCGCTTCCGGATCGGATCGATCCCAAAAGCGCAGGCCAGCGCCACGGAGTCCTTTCGGCGCCGCCGCCATGCGCCACTCGATAAACTGCCTGCCTCCCCAGTTACCGTCCAAGGCTCCGCATGGCTCTCATCCCCGCCACCATCCTCACGGGCTTCCTCGGCTCCGGCAAGACCACGCTGCTCAAGCGCATCCTCACCGAGGCCCACGGGCAGAAGATCGCCGTGATCGAGAACGAGTTCGGCGAGGAGAACATCGACAGCGACATCCTCGTGACCGAGTCGAAGGAGCAGATCGTGCAGATGAGCAACGGCTGCGTCTGCTGCACCATCCGCGAGG
>JAKONL010000620.1 GCA_022701965.1 Burkholderiaceae bacterium
GGCGTCGCCCAGGCGCATGCGGCCGATGCGCTTGACCGCGTCGAGCGCCTCGTCGAGCGTGTCGAAGTTCTGGTTGAGCGAGACGCCGAAACCCGCATTGCCCGCGATCGGCACCGGCGCGACGTTGAGCCGCCAGCGGCGCGTCAGCGGCTGGTAGGCCACGCGCATGTAGCGCGAGACCTGCGCCATCCTGCGGTCCGACCAGTACCAGCGCTGGCGGAACAGTTCGGCCTCGGCCACGAAATGGATGGCGATGCCCTTGTCGAGCACGTCCTGCACCAGCGTCGGCAGTTCGAAGTCGACGGCGGCGACCAGATAGATGCCGTCGTCGCCGCGCTCCAGGCGCATCTGCGTCACGGTCGCGCCGTGCGGCGAGAGCTGTGCGGAGGCCGGCGTCGCGCCGCAGGTCGAGGCGACCAGGATCGCGGCGGCGGTCGACAGGAAGACGCGCCGCTTCGCATCCCGCGGATCAGCGAGGTCGTTTTTCGAGCAGTGCGTAGAAGAAGCCGTCGTGGTCACCGAGGGGATTGTCCGGGACGCCGCGACCCTCGGCCCCGGATTGGGGCAGCAAATGGCCGGGCGACGGCCGCAAACGCGCATCGGTGTTGTGCTGAAGGAACGCCTCGATCCGGTGCGAGCCTTCTTCGCGGAAAACCGAGCAGGTGCAGTAGAGCATCCGGCCGCCGGGCCGCACCAGCGGCCACAGCGCCGCGAGCAGCGCCGCCTGCTGGAGCGCGAGCTGGGGCGTGTCGCTCTCGCGCCGCAGCCAGCGCACGTCCGGGTGGCGGCGCACGATGCCCGAGGCCGTGCAGGGCGCGTCGAGCAGGATCGCGTCGTAGGGCGTGCCGTCCCACCAGTCGCCGGGCCGGGCCGCGTCCGCGACGATCACCCGGGCCTCCAGCCCGACGCGGGCCAACGTCTCCCCGATGCGGCGGCTGCGCTGCGCGTCGATCTCGAGCGCGGTGACCTCGATGGGCGGCCCGCCCGCGGCTTCGAGCAGGTGCGCGGTCTTGCCGCCGGGCGCGGCACAGGCGTCCAGCACGCGCAGCGGCCCGCCGTCCGGACGGGCGGCCAGGCCCTGCATCAGCAGCGGTGCCGCCAGCTGCGCCGCCGCGTCTTGCACCGACACATCGCCGTCGGCGAAACCTGGCAGCTGATGAACCGGTCGGGCCTGCGCGAGCTGGATGCCGCTCGCGCCGACCGCGCGTCCGCCGAGGCCGGCGGCGTCGAGCGCCGCCAGGTAGGCCGCGACCGTCGTCCGGCGCAGGTTCACCCGCAGCGTCATGGGCGCCTGGGTGTTGTCGGCCGACAGCACGCGCTGCCAGTCGCGCGGATGGTCACGACGCAGGCGCTCGATCCACCAGCGTGGATGGTTCCACTGCGCGACCGGCTCGTGGTCGGTCGCCTCGACGAGCGCGTCGCGCTCGCGCAGGAACCGGCGCAGGCAGGCGTTGACGAAGCTCGCTTGCGCCCGCGTGGCCGGATTGCGCTTGGCCGCCTCGACCGCCTGGTCGACCAGCGTGAACGGCTCGTAGGGCGAGGCCTCCGGGTCCCAGGCGAGCGCGAGCGCGGTGCACAGGAGCGCGTCGGCCGCCGGCGGCGGCGTGCGCCGGGCCAGGTGACGTCGCAGGGCCTCGGCACGCCCGAGCCGGCGCAGCACCTGGAAACCGAGCGACTGCACCCCCGGACGCAGCGCCGGCTCGACCGCCTCGAAGGCGACCGAGCCGGACACGCCGCTGCGGATGGCCGCGAGCGCGCCGGCCGTCGACTGGAGCTGACGCCAGAGCGGCGGCTGCATCGCGGGCGATGCGGAAGAGGAATCTGACGGATCTTGGGACAAAGTGGTTTCGATCTTCTGAACGGTAGGTCGTGCCGCTACACCAGCGAGGGCAGCGGCGCGGCACGGCGCAACTGCATCACCCATGCCACCAGCAGCGCGGGGAATTGCGCGATCGCGGCGTTGTAGACGGCGACCGCCGCGTTGAATTGCTGGCGCGCGATCTCCGCTGCCGGAGACGGCTCGGGCCAGGCGATGGGAATCTCGACGTCCGCGGCGAGCGGTTCGTCGCTCTTGAGGCCGACGGGCACCGGCCGCGACAGCGTGCCGTCGGCCCCGAAGCTCAGCACGGCGTACGGATGCAGGCGCTCCCACGCCGCGAGCATGACATGCAGCGCCGTCGCCAGAGCGGCGATGGATGCCGGATCGAGCGGATGCAGGCGGCTCGCGCCGAGCAGCGTCGACAGCTGTGCCGTGCTGGCCAGCAGCGATGCCTGCGCCGCCGCGTCGACCGCGGCGACGGAATCGGGCCCGGTCCCGGGCTGCACCCGGGACTGGACGAAATCGAGCTGCCGCACCAGCGCGGCATCGAGCGTCGCATAGGCCTGCAGCGCCGCGGTGCGCAGGCGCATCAGGCGGTTGTACGCACCGACCAGCCAGAACAGCAGCAGCGCCGCACCGATCCAGTAGCCGAGCGATTCGGGCCAGTGGATCATGGCCGGCACCGACGTAAAAACGCCCCCTGGCCGCGAACGGACAGGGGGCGCTGGCTGCCGTTCGCGGCCTTCAGGGCCGCAACGGCGAGGGTGGCGGAAGACACGGCGACCCGATCACTCGGTCGCTGCGCCTTCGCTGGCGTCGACCGTCGCGGTCGCGCCGGTGGACTCGTCGTCGCTCGACGCGCCGGCCAGTTCGGCCGCTTCCGAATCGGCAATCGCGCGGCGCTCGGCCTCGTCCATCAGGTCCTTGGCCTTGCGTGCCTGGTGGTACGCCATGCCGGTGCCCGCCGGGATCAGGCGACCCACGATCACGTTCTCCTTCAGGCCGCGCAGCTCGTCGCGCTTGCCCATGATGGCCGCTTCGGTCA
>JAKONL010000625.1 GCA_022701965.1 Burkholderiaceae bacterium
CGCTCGCTGTAGTAAGGATTCGACACCGCCGCCGAAGCGCGCGTCAGGACCCAGTGCCGCAGCCGCGCGTTGAACCACGACAACGGACCGAGCACGCCGAAGCGGATCAGCATGAACAGCGGCGCGAGCGGCGCCTGCGCCAGGTACTTGAGGGTCTCCCGGATCGGCGACGAGCCCAGCGGCAGGTACTCGCCATCGGACGGCGTCCCGAACCGGCGATGGTTGTGGTGCTCGATGTGATTGCTGTACATGATCCACGGCATCAGGAACGGTATGCCGAGCAGCACATTCCAGGTCCGCTTGAACCACACCATCTGCTTGCCGGGCATGTGCACGATCTCGTGGATGAACGTGCCCGAGCGGAAGAACAGCAGGCTCGCCACCAGGAAGGCCGCGATCTGCAGCGCGCTCCAGGGCGTCGCCGTGAAGTAGACCGCGGTCAGGGCCCAGCCCGCTGCGGTGCTGAGCAGGAAATCGGTCCAGTAGATCGCCGGCGAACGCTCGAACAGGTCGGCGATGAGTCCGCGCGCCTCGTCTCGCCAGGCGAAACCCTTGTCGACGCCCGACGATGCGACGGACGGGATTTCGGCAGGGGAGGAAGTGGCGTTCACGAGGGGCGCAGAAAGATTCGGAGGGGACGAAGCATACCTTTTGACAGATTTCCCTGTCCGGCGCACGTCTGTCTAGTAGCTCGCGTCCGCCAGGCTGAGTTCGAGCGGTGCGTCGAACGGCGGCAGCGCGAGCCGGATCTGCGCCGGGAGGTACTGCCGTGCCGGGTCGACCCAGACCTCGGCGCGCGTGTCGTCGGCTTTCTGCGATTCGCGCACCAGCTTGATGGCACGAACGGTTCCGGACGGCGTCCTGATCGACTCCGCGCCCGACGATACGAAGGTCCACACCTCGCTGCGGCCCCGCGTACCGACGACGTGCATCGCCACGCGCGCACCCGCCTGCGCCCGCGCCGGCTCGGCCGCCAGGATGGCCGGCAGCTGCACCAGCCAGCTCACCCGGTCCTGCGTGCCGGGCAGGAGCGCGACGTCGGGGCTGATGCCGGAGAAATCGATCTTCGCCACGTCCCGGCGGAACACCGCCTCGCGGTCGGACTTGCCCAGGCGGCGCTCCAGGTAGCGCGCCGGTGCCACGCCCGCGGCGTCGAATCCGCCGCTGCTGTTCCAGTTGAGGACCGCGAACCCGGCGACCGTGCCCTTCAGGTGCGCCTCGTACTGTTCGCCGGTGCGCTTCCAGACGAGCTCGCCGCTGCCGGTGATGCCGCCGCGGTGCATCTGGTAGAGCAGCGTGAACGACCGGGCCACGCGGGTCTGATGGATGCGGACGGCCGAGGCCTCTTCGTTGGCAGCCACGGGTTCGGCACCATGTGCCGACATCGAGACGAGCGCGGCGACCACGGCCGCGGCCCGGCAAGCAGGAAGGAAACGTCGCGGGACGGCGGGAGAGGTCTGCAGGGTTCTGGGCATCGGGTCGCATCGGTGTTGGCGCTCGTCCATCCTATGCGAGCCTGCGAAGCGGACTTTCAGCGCAGGACGCCGTGTCGACGCAGCCGCAGGTAGAGGCCCGGTGCTGCGAGCAGGGGATGGCGGCGCTGGAACGCGGTCGGCTCGATCCGGTAGCCGCTGTGACGCTCGACCTTCCAGGCGACGTAGTCGGTCGCATTGTCGAAGGTCAGCGCGGCCTTCAGCAGGCGCAGCAGGTTGAGCGGCCGCCCCAGACGCTGGCGCAGGCGCCAGCGGCGCCCGGCAGCGGTGCGTCCTTCGGGATTCGGCGTGGGCTGGAATTCGCTTTCGCCGGTCTGCGTGAAGGCGATGCCCCCGGCTTTCCAGGCAAGCGGCAGCAGGCGCGCATAGCGCGGCGCGTCGTGCGCGAGCAGGTCGGCGCCGCGCGACCGCCCTTCGACGCGCAATTCGGCCGCGTAGGTGTGGGTGTAGAGCGTGCGCCAGTAGGTCAGCGCGTCGGCATGCAGCGGCCCGAGTGCGGCGGCCCAGCGCGCGGCCGTCACCACGGCGTCGCACACCGCGTCGCACACGGCGGCGCGGTCGGCGGCGCCGCGGGCGAAGACGCAGGCGCAGGGCTGGGAGAAACGCGCCCACAGCGTGGTGTCGATGCGCCGCGTCGACATCGCGCGCCGGAACTGCGCCACCGTCATCACGGCGTACTTGGCGCGCAGGCGCCTGCCGTCGACGTCCTCCTCGACGTAGCCGACGTTCGGCGGCAGCAGCCGGTTGGCCGCCTGCGCCGCCCATGACCCGGGCCAGTCGGTGCAGCGGTCGACCAGCACGTAGAAATCGAGCACGCCGTCCAGCGCCGCATCCCGCAGTGCCGAGCCGTAGAAGAGCACCGCCGCGGCGCCGCCGCCGGCGCGAGCGGCCAGCCGCTCGGCCAGGACCACGGCGGGACGCGGCATCTCGCGCCGCAGCTCCCGGGCGATCAGCGCGTGCAGTCGGTCGCTCACCGGAACGTCGCTTCCGGTTCAGTCCTGCGCCGCGGTGCCCGCCGACAGCCAGGAGCGCAGCGGGCCGCGACGCCGTGCGAGGGCCGCCTGCACCAGACGCACTGCGTGGATCACGAGCGAGAGCACCGTCCAGACGGCCACGGCGAGGATGCCGAGGTCCGGCCGGCCGGCGAGCACGGCCGCCGTCAGCAGCAGCAGATTCGGATTGCGTCTGGCGGTGATCAGTCGGAACTTGCTGTCGAAGCGCGTCCAGACGTGCATGTCCATCTTGAAGAAGGCGATGAAGATCCCCTCCTCCACCCGCTGCAGCACGTAGCCCGCGACGATCGCCGTCAGGACGAGTCCGCTGTCGGCCACGGAGAATCCGGCCGCCGGCAGGCCGACCAGCCACGCCCACCACCAGAACGGCGGGTGCACCAGGTCGATGGAGTGATCGTAGAAGTCGCCGAAGCGCGACGAGTGCAGCGTCACGCGGGCGAGCTTGCCGTCGACGGTGTCGAGGAAGGTCATGCCCCAGGCCGCCACGAGACCCCACGCGAAGTGCCCGTGCCAGAACAGCCACATCGCCGCCAGCACCAGCACCAGGCTCGCGGTGGTGACCTGGTTGGGCGTGATCCCGGCCTCGGCGCACAGGCGCGTGACGTAGCGCGCCGGACGCGGCCACGCGTACAGCGTGACCAGGTCGGTAACGCCCTTGTAGGCGCCGCTGAACGTGCGGCGCTCGATGGCGCCCAGTCCTTCCCGCGTGAGCGGCAGCAGGAACGGCGGTTCGCGCTTGCGCAGCTTGTCGTTGTAGTTGTCGGCAATCTGCGCCGGCGTGACGATGCGGGCGGTCGCCGGTGCCTGCATGGCGTCGAGGAGCGCCTCGGCCTCGGT